>NZ_BAAALD010000020.1:16144-62707 GCF_039528095.1 Kitasatospora arboriphila | reverse complement strand
GCCCTCGCCGACGCCGGCGGCCCGCAGTGCGGCGATGCCGCCCTGGACGTTCTCGTCGTTGCAGCCCCACACCACCCAGTGCTCGGGGTTCCCCGCCTCCGCGGCCGTGGTGGAGGCGACGGCGCTGCGGGCGCCGTCCGGCGTGTTGTCGGTGTTGACGTTCAGGGTGCGGACCTGGCCGCCGTCCCGGAGGAACGCCAGCTTGGCGGCGTCGATGCGCTCGCGGCAGACGCTGAGGTCCATCCGCGCCGCGGCGACGATCCGGGTGTCGGCGGCCTTCCAGCCGGTCGTGCGGTACTCCTGGGCGGAGATCCGGCCGACGACCTCGCCCATCCGGCTGCCGCTGAAGCCGACCCTGGGCACGAGCTTCTGCCGGGCGCAGACGCTCGGGTCGCCGAGGTCGGCGCAGATCTGGTCGTCGGAGGCGAGCAGTTCGATCCGGGCGTCGTGCGCGATCCGCACGAGTTGCGGTCCGAGCGCCGGGTCCGGCACCGCCACGACCACGCCGCTCGCCCCGCGGGCAACGGCGGACCGGACGGCGTCGAGGGTGCGGGCCGCGTCGGTGCCGACGTCCACCACGTCCAGGTCGACGCCGAGTTCGGAGGCCCTTGCCCGCGCCCCGGCCGCCTCCTCCCGGAAGTACTGCTGGTCGCCCTGCTTCTGGATGTAGGCGACGGAGATCCGCGCCGTCCGGTGCATCTCGGGGCCCTGGGTGGTGCAGGCGCCGAGCGTCGCGATCGCGGCGAGGACGGCGACGGTGCCCGAGGGCGTGGGCAGGAGCGGGAGACGGGACATGGGCGGCCTCGGGGCGGTTCTGGGCTCCCCCGCCCACGGCCCCGACCACGGCCCGGGCGGCGGACGTGGGCGGGACGTGAGCGGGACGGCATCGGCGTGGAGCGCGGGACGGTTCGACAGCAAGAACGCGGCAGGGGTGTGTCAGGGAACGCGCGGGGGCGCGCGGGCCACCCGGCCGGCGGACCGGTGCGGTTCTTGACGCGGTGTCCGGGGCTGCGGTGTGATGATGCCGCGCGTTCGATTCTGTTGGAGTGTGGGGTTTTCTGATGGAGCGACGCCGCGCCCGCGCCGTCGGCTGCCACCGGTCCGGGCACACCGCCGGCGCGGCCCGTCCGACTCGTCCCCGGGCACGCCGTGCCGGCGGCCCTTCCCGGGTGGTCGACCCGTCGCTGCGCTGTCCGTGGTGCGTCGAACCCACGTGCCGAGGTCGTGCCGTCCTGTGCCGCGGGCGCAGGACCGGCGGCACGGTCCACCACCTCGCAGGAGTCCTTCTCCGGCCCCGCTGCGACGCGTGAGTCCTGGGGCGACCCGCGGGCTGTGGCTGCGGCCGGTGGCCGCCCGCGGGGCGTGAAGGGCGGCTCTGCGGGAGCGCCCGGTGTTCCCTCAGCCGGCGCCGGTGCAGCGGGACGGGTTCGGCGCAGCACCGGCGCCGCGCCCGACCGGAGCCGGACCGGCGGGAGGCTCCGTCGTGCAGCGGCTCCCGCCGGTCACCCGTGCCACGGGGTGATGCCCCAGCGCATGGTGTGCCGGGCGCCCGGTTCCAGGGCGACGATCGAGGTTCCGTCGACGAAGGCGTTCGGCGGGCACGACATCGGCTCGACCGCGAGGGCCAGGCGTCGCTGCGGCTCCGGCAGGGTGTCCCCGCTGTAGATCTGGAGGTACTCCGCGCCCTCGCCGAGCCAGAGGTCCGCACCGTGCTCGCCGGAGGGGTGGGCGAGTCGGACGACCGCCCGCCCGCGCCCGTCCCGGACGAGCGAACCGAACGGGGTGTCCAGCCGGGTGGCACCGATGCTCCGCGGCGCGCGGAAGTCGTAGGGCGTACCGGCGACGGACTCCTCCGCCACCGGAAGACCGCTGTCGTCGGTGCGCAGCCAGGTGTCCGCGGGAACGGTCAGCACCACGTCGTCGACCGTCCCGGTGCCGACCGTGAGGTAGGGGTGTTGGCCGACGCCGTAGGGCGCGACCTGCCCGCCCGCGTTCCGCGCGGTCAGGGCCACCTCGAGACCGGTGTCGTGCAGTGCGTACTCGGCGCGGATGCGGAGGTGGAACGGGTAACCGGGCTGCGGCCACAGATCGGTCTCGCACACGGCGCGGGCCGTGTCGGACTCGACGACCTGCCAGGAGGTCCAGCGGAGCAGCCCGTGGATGGCGTTCCCGTGCTCGGGCTCGGACAGCGGAAGCTGCAGGTCCTCGCCGTGCCACCGGTAGCGTCCCGCACCGACCCGGTTCGGCCACGGGACGAGGATCTGGCCGCGCCCTCCGGTGATGCGGTCGTCGGCGTCGAACCCGTGGAGCACGGGCCTGCCGTCGACGGTGTACGACCGCAGAGCGGCCCCGAGTTCCACCACGACGGCGACCTGGTCGCCGTGTCGCAGGGTCAGCTGACGTCCTGTTCGGCTCACATGCACGGATAGAGCGTGCGAGCCGTCCCGCGCCGGTGCAAGCACGACACGTGCGAACCCGCGGAATCGCCGCCCTGCGACACGTCGCCGTGGCGCCGGACCCCTCCTCAGCGGCTGTCGGCCGCGCGGCGGCTTGGTCCGTTCCGGTGACGTGACCGGAGGGAAGCACCCGTCTGGCGCGCCAGCCTGTCGGCCGACCGCGCACCGTGGTTCCGTTTGAATTCCGCGTCCCAGCGGCTCGCACCCTCGGCCCCGGAGCGCGTCCACCGACCGATTCCCCGCGGCCTGCCGTGTGCACCGCTGCAGGGCCGTTCGACATGCCCGGAGGAGAGACCATGGTCGCAGGAACGGCCGGCGGGTCCCGGGGGAGATGATGGAGGACCACGTCACGCCCCGCCGGGTGGTGATCATCGGTGGCGGGTTCGCTGGCCTGTTCGCCGCCCGGGCCCTGCGGCACGCTCCGGCCGCGGTCACCGTGATCGACCGCCGGGCCCACCACTTGTTCCAGCCGCTGCTGTACCAGTGCGCGTCCGGGATCCTCTCGGAGGGCCAGATCGCGCAGCCGCTGCGCGGGGTCCTGCGCCGGCACCACAACGTGGACTGCCTGCTCGCCGAGGCCACCGACGTGGACCCGCAGGCCAAGGTGGTGCACGCGCAGCGGCCCGGCGGCGAGCCCCTGGAGGTGCCCTACGACGACCTGATCGTGGCCGTCGGCATGCGCCAGTCCTACTTCGGGCACGACGAGTATGCGGCGCACGCGCCCGGCATGAAGACCCTGGACGACGCCCTCGGCATCCGCCGCAGGCTCTACCAGGCCTTCGAGATGGCCGAGACGGCCACCGACCCCGAGGAGCGCCGGCAGTGGCTCACCTTCGCGCTCGTCGGGGGCGGGCCGACCGGCGTGGAACTCGCCGGACAGATCAGGGAGATCGCCGGGCACACGCTCGACCGGGAGTTTCGCGCCATCGACTCCGCCCAGGCCCGGGTGCTGCTCTTCGAGGGCTCCGACGCCGTCCTGGGCGCCTTCGGCCCCCACCTCGCCGACCGGGCGGCCCGGACGCTGCGGAACCTCGGCGTGGAGATGCACCTCGGCACGATGGTCACCGGTGTCGACGCCGACGGGCTGACCGTGAAGGACCGGAACGGTGCCAGCACACGGTTCCCGGCGCGCACGGTGCTGTGGACGGCGGGTGTCGAGGCCCCGCCGATCGCCGCCGCACTGGCGCGGGCCACCGGAGCGTCCCAGGACCGGGCCGGCCGCATCGCGGTCGAACCCGACCTGACCCTCGCCGGACACCCGGACATCCGCGTCACCGGCGACGTGATGAGCCTCGACCGGCTGCCCGGCCTCGCCGAGGTCGCCATGCAGTCCGGCGCCTACGCCGGCCGCGCCGTACGTCACTCCATCGAGGGCCGCAAGCGCAAGCCGAAGCCGTTCAAGTACGTGGACCTGGGCAGCGCCGCCTACATCTGCCGCGGGAGGGCCGTCGTCAAGGTCGGCCGGATCCACCTCTCGGGCAGGACGGGCTGGCTGGCCTGGCTGCTGATCCACCTGGCCTTCCTCACCGGCTTCCGCAGCAGGTTCGGCGCGGTGCTGAGCTGGGCGGTCGTCTTCGCCTCCGGCTCGCGGCGCGAACGCGCCTTCACCATGCCCGACCCACCTGCGCCACCGGTTCCCCCTGCCGGCCCGAAGCCGTCCGCCCCCTCGTCCTGACATCGCCCCGGCCAGCCGCGCCGGCCGCACCCCTGCCGATTCCTCTCAGCCCCGCCGCACGCGGGGCGGACCATCGAGGCGCACATGCTCAGCATCGCCGCCCATCTGGCGGACACACCTCCCCAACTCCTGCCGGCCCGTGAGCAGATGGCCTTCACCCTGGCCTCGCACATCCTGCTGGTGCCGTTCGGCGTGGCGCTGCCGTTCATCACCGTCCTGATGCACTACCGCGCGCTGCGCCGCAACGACCCGGTGGCCCTGCTGCTGGCCCGGCGGTGGTCCGCGGTGATGGCGGTGCAGTTCGCCATCGGGATCATCACCGGCACCGTGCTGTCCCTGGAGTTCGGCCTGCTGTGGCCCGGGATGATGGGGCGCTGGGGCGACGTCTTCGGCGTCGGCTTCGGCGTGGAGGCCTGGGCGTTCTTCCTGGAGGCCGTCCTGATCGCGGTCTACCTCTACGGCTGGCGCCGGCTGAAGCCGTGGACGCACTGGTGGCTGGCCGTGCCGCTGCCGCTGACCGCGGCGATGGGGGCGTTCGGCATCATCGCGGCCAACTCCTGGATGAACACCCCCCAGGGCTTCACCCTGGACTCCCAGGGCAACCCGGTGAACGTCAACGTGCGGCAGGCGATCTTCACGCCGATGTTCGGCCCCCAGTACTGGCACTTCGTGGTCGCGATGTTCATGACGGCCGGCTACGTGGTGGCCGGCGTGTACGCGGTCGGCTGGCTGCGCGGGCGGCGCGACCGCTACCACAAGCTCGGGTTCACCGTGCCGTTCACCGTCGCCGCGATCCTCACCCCCGTCCAGTTCTTCCTGGGCGACTCCGCCGCCCGCGCGGTCTACAACAAGCAGCCGGTCAAGTTCGCCGGCATGGAGCTGGTCTGGGACACCTCCACCCACGTGCCCGAGTACGTCTTCGGCCGGCTGAACGAGGACGGGACGATCTCCGGCGGGATCAAGATCCCGCAGCTGGACTCCATCCTCGCCGGGTTCAAGCCCAGCACCCAGGTGACCGGCCTGACCTCCGTGCCGGCGTCCGACCGCCCCACGGCCGTGGAGGCGACCATCGTCCACTGGGCCTTCGACATCATGGCCACCATCGGCAGCGTGCTGATCCTGCTCGCCCTCTGGTACGCCTGGATCTGGTGGCGACACCGGGACCTGCCGATCAACCGCTGGTTCTTCTCCTGCGCGGCGCTCGCGGGAGCCGCCTGCCTCATCACGGTGGAGTGCGGGTGGATCACCACCGAGGTCGGCCGTCAGCCCTGGATCGTCTACTTCAACATGCGAGTCTCCGAGGCCGTCACCCCGACCCGTTCCGACGGCATCTGGACGATGTTCGGCATCGTCGTCGTCCTGTACGTGGCCGTGTTCGCGTCCTTCCTGGCGGTGCTGCTGAAGATGCGGACCCGCTGGAGAATCGCCGACGAGGGCAGGGCGGTGCGGGGGACACCCGCCCCCGAGACCGACACCCCGTACGGGCCCAGGCGCGAACCCCTGCCCGACGAGGCCGGTGTGGTGTCCGGCGGGTCCGGCCCGGCCGCGGGCGGTGACCGGTGATGGCGGACCTCATCGCCTGGCTGCTGGTGATCGCCATCGCCGCCTACGCCTGCGCCGGCGGCACCGACTACGGCGCGGGCTTCTGGGACCTGCTGGCCGGTGGTGCCGAGCGCGGGAAACGGCCCCGCTGGCTGATCGACCACGCCATGGCGCCGGTCTGGGAGGTCAACAACGTCTGGCTGATCTTCATCCTGATCCTCATGTGGACGGGGTTCCCCACGATGTTCCAGGCGGTCTTCGAGGCGTTGTGGCTGCCGCTCGCCCTCGCGGCCGTCGGACAGCTGCTCCGCGGAGCCGGCTTCGCGCTGCGCAAGCCCAGCCGCCGGATCGCCCAACGGCGCGTCTACGGCGCGGCGTTCGCGATCTCCTCGCTCCTCACGCCGTTCTTCCTCGGCGCAGTGCTGGGCGGCATCGCCTCCGGACGGGTCGCGGTGGGCGTCCCGGCGTCCTCGGACGCCTGGGCCAACCCCACCTCGCTGATGGCGGGCCTGATGGCCATCGCCTCGACCGCCTTCCTCGGCGCGGTCTTCCTCTGCTCCGACGCCCGGCGGTTCGGCGCCCACGACCTCGTCGACCACTTCCGCCTGCGGGCGTGGGCCGCCTTCGCGGCCCTCGTCGTCCTCGCTCTCATCGCCCTGCCCGTCACCAGGGACGACGCCCGGTACGTGTGGGACGGTCTCACCGGCGGTCTCGGACTGCTGATGGCGATCCTGGCCGGGGTCTGCGGCCTGGCCACCGTCCTGCTCCTGGTGCGCCGGTTGTACGGCTGGTCCCGCTACACCTCGGTGGCGACCGTCGCGCTGGCCGTGCTGGCCTGGGGCTTCGCCCAGCGGCCCTACCTCCTGCCGACCTCGCTCACGGTGTCCCAGGCCGCCGGGGCCGCGCACAGCCTGCGCTGGCTGGCCATCGTGACGCTCATCGCGGTCGTGCTCGTCGGCCCGGCCCTGGTACTGGTCTACCGGCTCGACACCAAGGGCCGGTTGGAGCCGCTCACCGACTCCGACACCTCGTCCGCGGGGATGCCCGGGGACAACGTCTAGCGCAGGCACGCCGGTTCGGCCGTCCGAGGGGGGCAGGCCGGCCGATGTCACCGACAGGAACGGCCGGGGCAGAAGGGCCTCGGTCGGCTTCGTCCGGGGGGGCTGGAACTCGAACACGGAGTGTGCTGATGGACCGCTACCCGCCGATCGCCGAACACGGCCTGGTGGGCGACCTCCAGACCGTCGCGCTGGTCTCCTCCAAGGGCGTCATGGACTGGTTCGCCGCGCCCAGGGTCGACTCGCCCAGCATCTTCGCCGCCCTGCTGGACCACGACAAGGGCGGCCACTTCCACATCGGCCCCGATGCCACGGACGTCACCTACCGCCAGCTGTACTACCCGGACACCGCCGTCCTGGTCACCCGGTTCATGTCCCCCGACGGCGTCGGCGAACTGATCGACTGGATGCCGCCCAACACCTCCGGCAGCCCCACCGACCGGCACACCGTGATCCGCGGAATCCGTGCCGTGCGCGGCACCGTCACGTTCAACCTCGACTGCCGGCCGCGCTTCGACTACGGCCGGGCGAAGCACGAGCTCCGTCTCGACGACCGGTACGCGGCCTTCCACGCCCCGGGCATCGCCTGCCACCTGCGGACCACCTTCCCGGTCGCACGGGCCGGCGACGACGTGACCGGCACGGTCACGCTCAACGCCGGCCAGACCGCCGGCGCCGTGCTCACCGTCTGTGCCGCCGACGGCGCCGCGCCGCCCCCCACCAACGAGGAGGAGATCACCGAGGCCCTCTGGGACGCCGTCAACTTCTGGCAGGACTGGGTCCGCACCGCCAACTACCGAGGCAGGTGGCCCGACATGGTCCGCCGCTCGGCGATCACCCTCAAGCTGCTCACCTACGCCCCGACCGGCGCACCGATCGCCGCCGCCACCATGGGCCTGCCCGAGCAGGTCGGCGGCGAGCGCAACTGGGACTACCGCTTCACCTGGGTGCGCGACGCCTCGCTGTCGGTGCGCGCGCTCCTCGACCTCGGCTTCGCCGAGGAGGCCAGTGCGTACACCCGCTGGCTCGGCGACCGGATCCACGATCGGCTGGAGATGCCCGGCGAGCGGCTGCAGATCATGTACCGCGTCGACGGCGACCCGCAGCTGACCGAGGAGATCCTCGAACACTTCGAGGGCTACCGCGGCTCGTACCCCGTCCGGGCCGGCAACGCCGCGATGGACCAGTTGCAGCTGGACATCTACGGCGAGGCGCTGTACGCCATGGCCGAAGGACGCGAGATCGGGGTCCAGGCCGGCTACCGCGGCTGGAAGGCGGCGGCGAAGACCCTCGACTGGCTCGCGGACAACTGGGACCGCCCCGACGAGGGCATCTGGGAGACCCGCGGCGGCCGCAAGGACTTCACCTTCAGCCGGGTGATGACCTGGGTCGCCTTCGACCGCGGACTGCGCCTGGCCGAGGAGTTCAGCCGGCCCGCCGACATCGTCCGCTGGCGGGACACCCGCGACGCGATCCTGGGCCAGATCATGACCAAGGGCTGGAGCGAGAAGGAGCAGGCGCTCGTCCAGCACTACGACGGCGACGTCCTCGACGCCTCCCTGCTACTGATCCCGCGGGTGGGCCTGCTCGGACCGAAGGACCCCGCCTGGCTGTCCACCCTGGACGCGATGGACCGCAAGCTCGTCTCGGACAGCCTCGTCTACCGCTACGACCCGGCCGCGTCGCCCGACGGCCTGCGCGGCTCGGAGGGCACCTTCAGCCTCTGCACCTTCCTGTACGTCGACGCGCTCGCCCGCGCCGGCCGGCTGCGGCAGGCCCGCTACGCCTTCGAGAAGATGCTCACCTACGCCAACCACGTCGGTCTGTTCGCCGAGGAGATCGGCCCCTCCGGCGAGCAACTCGGCAACTTCCCGCAGGCGTTCACCCACCTCTCCCTGATCATGGCTGCCAGCACCCTCGACGACGCACTGGACGGGAAGCAGACGTTGTGACCGGCCGTGGACCCGGCGGCGGTCGGGCCTCCTTGGGACGAGAGTGGAGACACACCCATGTTCCCGCAGCCGACCCGGGGAGGCCCGCGCACCATGGCCAGCGAAGTCCTCGACAACCGCGTGGTGGTCGTGATGGGGGTCTCCGCCTGTGGGAAGACGACCGTCGGCCGCCGGCTGGCGGACCGGCTCGGTGTGCCGTTCCTCGACGCGGACGATCTCCACTCGGCCGCCAACCGCGCCAAGATGGCCTCGGGCCGGCCGTTGAGCGAGGCCGACCGTCGACCCTGGCTCGCGGCCGTCGCGGAGTGGATCCACACGGCGGCGGACCGCAGCGGCGGCGTCCTGGCGTGCTCGGCACTGCGGCGCGAGTACCGGGAGCTGCTGCGGCCGCCGGGCGCCGACGTGTGGTTCCTGCACTTGGCGCTCGACCCCGCCGTGGCGCTGCAGCGGATCTCCGCACGGAAGGGGCACTTCATGCCCCCGGAGTTGCTGGACTCGCAGTACCGGCTGCTGGAGCCGCTCGGGTCCGATGAGCCGGGAGCCGCCGTGGACGCCTCCGGCAGCACGGAGCAGACCGCGGAGGCGGCGCTGCAGGCCCTGGCCAGGTCCTCCCCCGGCCCGGCCGCCCCGATCCGCCCGGCCCGTCCCTGAGGTGCCGCCCGGCCCCCGCGGTTGTAGCTTGCAGAGGACGGGACCTGTCCTGCCGACGCGGTGGTGCGTGATGCGACCCCCGCCGCGCCGGTCACCGCGGGGGCGGTCGGCGCAGCCGGGCAGGCAATGACTCCAGATCGGAACCCTCCGTGGCCGACGATCAGCACTACGACGTCATCGTCATCGGCACCGGCGCAGGCGGTGGCACCCTGGCCCACCGGCTGGCCCCGACCGGGAAGCGCATCCTCATCCTCGAACGCGGTGACTACCTGCCGCGCGAGCGGGACAACTGGGACTCCACCGCGGTCTTCGTCAAGGGCAAGTACCGTGCCCCGGAATTCTGGTACGACAAGGACGGCAAGGAGTTCCCGCCGGAGGTCAACTACTACGTCGGCGGGAACACCAAGTTCTACGGAGCCGCACTCTTCCGCCTGCGCCCCGAGGACTTCGGCGAGTTGCAGCACCACGACGGGATCTCCCCGGCCTGGCCGATCGACTACACCGACCTGGAGCCCTACTACTCACAGGCCGAGCAGCTCTACCTCGTCCACGGCCGGCACGGTGAGGACCCGACCGAAGGACCGGCGAGCGCCGACTACCCCTTCCCGCCCGTCGAGCACGAGCCGCGCATCCAGCAGCTCAGCGACGACCTCCAGAAGCACGGGCTGCACCCCTTCCACCTGCCGATCGGCGTCAACTTGATCCAGGACGACCAGGGCCGGGCGGTCCACGGCAGTGCCTGCATCCGCTGCGACCGGGTCGACGGCTTCCCCTGCCTGCTGGGCGCCAAGTCCGACGCGCAGGTGATCTGCGTCGACCCGGCCCTGGAACACGACAACGTCACCATGATCACCCGGGCCGACGTGCGCCGGCTGGAGACCGACCCCACCGGCCGGACGGTCACCGGGGTGGTCACGGAACTCGGCGACGGCACCACCGCGACCTTCGCCGCGGACGTCGTGGTCGTCGCCTGCGGTGCCGTCAACTCCGCCGTCCTGCTGCTGCGATCCGCCGACGACCGGCACCCGGACGGACTGGCCAACAGCTCCGGCGTGGTCGGCCGCAACTACATGCGGCACAACAACCTGGCCCTGATGGCGGTTTCGAAGGAACCGAACCCCACCCTGTTCCAGAAGACGCTCGCCGTGAACGACTGGTACCTCGGTGCCGACGACTGGGAGTACCCGCTCGGCGGCATCCAGATGCTCGGCAAGTCCGACGCCGACCAGATCCACGGCGAGGCGCCGCGCTGGGCCGGGGCCGTCTCGCCCGACATGCCCTTCGAGGTGCTCGCCCACCACGCCGTCGACTTCTGGTTGTGCGGCGAGGACCTGCCGGCCCCGGAGAACCGGGTGACCCTGGACGCCGACGGAGGCATCCACCTCGCCCTGGACGAGAAGAACAACACCGCCGGGCTCAAGCGGCTGCGCCACAAGCTCCAGGGGATGCTGGGCCAACTCGGCATGCACCCGCACCACTTGCTCTCGCACAGCATCTACCTGCACAAGGGCATGCCGATCGGCGCCACCGCACACCAGGCCGGCACCGTCCGCTTCGGCACCGACCCGGCCGCGTCCGCCCTCGACGTCAACTGCCGGGCCCACGACGTGGACAACCTCTACGTCGTCGACACCTCCTTCTTCCCGAGCATCGGCGCCGTGAACCCCTCGCTCACCGCCATCGCCAACGCGCTCCGGGTGGGCGACCACATCGCCGACCGGCTGCGCTGACCACCCGGACCACACAGGAGAGTTCGCGATGACGACACAGCAGATGGACGCCCTGGTCATCTTCGGGGCCACCGGCGACCTCGCCAAACTGGAGACCTTCCCCGCCCTCGTGGGTCTGGTCGAGCGCGGCGTCCTCGACGTACCGATCGTGGGCGTGGCCAAGGCCGGCTGGGACCTGCAGCAGTTCCGCAACTACGCCGAGGCCTCACTCACCCTCAACGGTATGGACCCCAGGACCCCGGCCGCGACCACGATGCTCGGTCTGTTGCGCTACGTGGACGGCAACCTCGGCGACGACGCCACCTACCGCGCGATGTCCGAGGCCATGGGCGCCGGCGGGCGGGCCCTCTACTACCTCGAGGTCCCTCCGCCGCTGTTCGGCCGGATCGCCCAGGGCATCGCCACCGCGGGCCGGGCCAAGGACGCCCGCATCATGGTCGAGAAGCCCTTCGGCACGGACCTGGCGAGCGCGCGCGCCCTGAACGCCACCATGCACGAGTACTTCCCCGAGGACGCCATCTACCGGGTCGACCACTGGCTCGGGCTCGACCCCGTCGAGAACGTCCTGTTCGCACGCTTCGCCAACTCCGTGATCGAGCCGCTGCTCAACCGCACCCATGTGGAGAGCATCCAGATCACCATGGCGGAGGCCTTCGACGTCTCCGACCGCGGCCGTTTCTACGACCGCACCGGTGCCGTCCGCGACGTGATCCAGAACCACATGCTGCAGGTTCTCGCCACCGTGCTGGCCGACCCGCCGTCCGGGCACGGCCTGAGCGCCTGGCGGGACTCCAAGGCCGTCGCCATCGCCTCGTTGCGGCCACTCGACAACGACCACATCGTGCGCGGACAGTACGACGGGTACCTGGATGTGGACGGCGTGGATCCGAAGTCCACCGTGGAGACCTTCGCCGCGATCCGGCTCACCGCCGACTCCTGGCGCTGGGCCGACGTGCCGATCCTCATCCGGGCCGGAAAGTGCCTGCCGGTGACCGCCACCGAGATCAGCATCCGGTTCCGCAGCGCGCCCCACGACGTCTTCGGCCTGCGCCCGGTGCCTGCCACCAACATGCTCCGCTTCCGGATCTGGCCGGAGACCCAGGTGGCGCTGACCCTCGCCGGCAAGCAACCCGGCGGCGGCTGGCAGGCCAACCACGAGGAGCTCTCCTTCAGCCAGATCCCCGGCTCCGACATGCGCCCCTACGACCGCCTGATCGGCGCCGCCCTCGACGGCGACCGGTGGCTGTTCGCCCGGCAGGACACCGTCGAGGCCGCCTGGCAGATCGTCGACCCGGTCCTCGGCGACGCCGTACCGGTCCACCCCTACGCCCGCGGCACCTGGGGCCCCAAGGAGGCCGACGCCCTGCTCGTCGACAACGACACCTGGTACGACCCGGCCGGCTGACGCGGCCACGCCGCCCTCCCGTGCCGCAGCCCGGCGGGCCCCTGTTCACGGCAGTGGACCGCCGGGCCGCGGCCGCACCTGCGAGGACGGGTGGCCGCCCCCGTGCTGTCCCGAGGGGTCGCTGCGGCGCCCGGGTCCGGGTCGTAGGAGGACTTCGGATGGATCTGGTCCACTTTCGGATGGTGACGCCGCCGTCGCTCACCCAGCGGACGATCGACATGCTGACCGCGAACAGCGACGTCCTTAACCTGGTGGTGCTGCGGGCGGTGTCGAACTCGCCGGACGGCGACGCGCTCGAGTGTGACGTCATGAAGGCCGCCGCCAACGAGGTGCTGGGCGGCCTGCGCGGTCTGGGGATCGACCACGCCGGGTCCATCGCCGTCGAGGACGTCGAGATGATGTTCTCGCGGCACGCCGAGCGGATCGAGGCCGACCGGCCCAGCACGCTCGTCCACACGCCGCTGTGGGCCGCGGTCGAGGCCCACATCCGGGCGGAGGGGACCTACCTGCCGTCCTTCTACCTGTTCCTGGTCGTCGCCGGGCTCATCGGTGCGGTCGGCATCATGTCGAACTCCCAGATCCTCATCGTGGCCGCGATGGTGGTCGGCCCCGAGTACAACGCGATCGTCAGCATGGCGCTGGGCATCGACCGCGGCAACCGCCGCCGGGTCCGTGAGGGCGCCCGCGCACTGACTCTCGGATTCTCCCTGGCCATCGTGGTGACGCTGGGCTTCTCGGCGCTGTCGCGGGCCCTGGACCAGGAGTCCGACGCGTTCAAGCACGGGCTGCGGCCGGTGTCCCAGCTCATCGACACGCCCAACTTCTTCTCGCTGGTGGTCGCCGCGCTCGCCGGTGCGGTCGGCATCGTCTCGCTGACGGAGGCACGGGCGAGCGCGCTCCTCGGCGTCTTCATCTCCGTGACCACGATCCCGGCCGCCTCGGACATCGCCGTCTCGATCGCCTTCGCCGACTGGCACGAGGCCCGCGGCTCGCTGTTCCAACTCCTCCTGAACGTGGTCGTCCTCGTGATCGTCGGCGTCCTCACCCTCCGCCTGCAGCGACGCTTCTGGCGGCGGGCGGAGCGCCGCGTCGACGCGGGGAAGGACTGACCGGGCGCACGCCGACCGGACGGACCACCGAACCGGCGCACGCGGTCAGCCCTGGTCGTGGGCGCGGGTGGGCAGCGCGGAGGCGTTCGGCACGGGACCCAGGAGCACGAGCGTGTCGTCGGCCGCCGGAACGACGTCCTGGGCCTCGGTGACGGGTTCGAGTCGGCCGTCGGCCCGCACGACGAAGAGCAGTTCGTGGCCCGGGGGGAACGGGTCGGCGGCCGGCCTCACGACGAAGCGCGCGCCGAGCTCGTGGCGGTCCTCCAGGACGCTCCGGACGAGGCCGGGCCCGAAGAGGACGCCACCGCCGGTGTACGGGGCGACGATGCCCTGGCCTCCGGGGTGCGGGCCGACCCGGTACACCGGACCGTCGAGGCTGTCCTGCACGACCACCGAGGCGAGCGCGTTCAGGTCGTCGTCGTCCGTGAGCAGCAGCGCGGTCGTGACGCCCTCCAGGCGGGCCCCTGGGTCGGTCGCCGTGGCCAGGAGCTCCCCCGGGGCCAGCTCCATCCCCGCCTCCCTGATCCGGTCCCGCTCCCGGGGCAGGCCGGCCCACATGAGCACGTCCAGGCCGGCCGCGCGGAGCGACCGGGCGAGGTCGATCACCCACGGTGCGCCGCCGACCAGCAGGGGCCGTGAGCGTGCCGACTCGCCGACCCCCAGCCGTACGGCGACCGGCCTGGCGGTCAGTGCGTAGACCAGGACGGTTCCGACGATCACCAGGAAGGTGACCGGCAGGATCTTGTCGGCGCCCGCCAGGCCCTGGTGGACGAGCGAGGCGGAGAACGTCGCGGCGGTGGAGGCGGCGACGATGCCCCGGGGCGCCATCCAGCCGATGACGGCGCGCTCCCCGGAGCCGACGTCCGTCCGGGCGGTTGCCACGACGGACACCAGCGGCCGCACCACCAGGACGAGCGCCGCGGTCAGCGCCAGCGAAGGAAGCAGCACCGACGCGACGGACTTCGGCGCGACCGAGGCCGAGATGGAGATGAACAGCAGGCCGATGACCAGTTGGACGACCGTCTCGAAGAACGGGCGGCGGGCCGGCATGTCGAATCCGGGCAGGTTCGCCACCCCGATGCCGGTGACGATCGCCGCGATGAGCCCGGTGTCGTCCAGGACGACGTCGCAGCCCGCCGCCACCGCGACGACCGTGGCCAGTTGCGCGAGCGTGCCGAGCGTTCCGCCGAGCCGCAGCTTGCGCAGGGTCAGCCACAGCACCGCGACGCCGACGGCGCCGCCGGCCAGCCCGACGGCCATGCTTCCGAAGAACAGGCCGACCCGGTAGCCCTCTTTGTCCTGCAAGCGGACGATGAAGTGGAAGACGACGGCGCCGAGGATGCCGCCGAGGGGGTCGACGAGGGTCCCCTCCCAGGTCAGGACGGAGCGCACCCGGTCGGCGAGCCTGGCATGTTCGAGCAGCGGACCGACGACGGTCGGCCCGGAGACGACGAGGATGACGCCGAGCATGAGCGCCACGGTGACCGGAACGTCGAACAGCGCGACGACCAGCCCCAGGCAGGCTCCGGCCGTGATGGGGATCCCCAGCACGATCAGCCGGGTCACCACGCTCCGGGTCTCGCCCTTCATCTGCTGCGGATCGAGTCCCAGCCCCGCGTCGTAGAGGATCACGGCCACCCCGAGCGACACCAGGGCCGTGAAGTCGGGTACCAGGTTGTCGGGGCGGACCACCTTGGTGAGGGCCCCGGCGGCGAATCCGACCGGCAGCAACACGATCAGCGACGGGACGTGGAGCTTGCTCGCCAGGATCTGGGAGCCCACTGCCAGCGCGACGGTCAGAGCGGCGCCCAGGAGGATCTGGTCCTGGGTCACGACGGGCCCGCCCCTCCCGGCCGCGGAGAAGGCTCGGGGGCGATCCGGTCCCGTACACCCACCGCGCCCCCGGCCTCCCGGCGCCCGGGACGGTGGGCGACCGCGCCTGCCGTCAGGCGTCTCCGGGGGGACGCCACCGTCTCGCACGGCCTGCCGCGCCGGGCCGGACGGGCAGGAGGCACATCGTCGGTCACCGTCCCCACAGCTGGCTCCCTCCTCACTCCGCGCCCGGCCGCGTCTGAAGTCCGGCCGCCACACAATCACCGTGCACGGGAGGCTGCGCGCCGGAAGGGCCGTCCTTGCGCCACCCGGTCGACGGCGTTCCACCGCTCCCCGGCGCGTCGCCTCACCCCGGCCCTCCGGGAGCTCGCCGATCCGCTGGAACGGCGCCGAGCGGCCCTGGGCGCGGATCCTGACGAGTGGGCCCTGTCGGCCACGGCCCGGCCGCGCCGGTTCCTGGGCCTGCCCGGGCCGCGGCGCGGCACCGATGCGGTGCACCGCCGCTCCGGAGCGGGTGCAATCGTCGGGGGTCCCGCCGGTGGGTGTGGAGGCGAGCGGCGGGCCCCGGCGGTCGCCGGCCGACGGTCCCGGACCGGACGGCCCGTCCCCCGGGGCACCGGCCACCGCTCGACCACCACCCACGACCCGTCGGTCGGCTCATGACGACGCGGCACGCACCGGGCCACGACACACCCGCTCTGCGGACACGCCATAGGCTCGGCGGGGCGGTGGCGGGCGCTGTCGCCGGGCCGGTCGACGGGAAGGGTGTGGCGGCGGTGCTGGACGGGCTGGATGCGGCGCTGGTCCGCGAGCTGCAGCGGGACGGGCGGGTGAGCTACCAGCGCCTGGCCGAGCTGCTGGGGGTCTCGCGGGAGGCGGCGCGGGCGCGGGTGCACCGGTTGACCTCGTCCGGCGCGGTGCGGGTGGTGGGGATCGTCCGGCCGTCGGTGGTCGGGATCACGGCGGTCGCGCATGTGTCGCTGGCGGTCGAGGGCCCGGCGCGGCCGGTGGCCGAGGCGGCGGCGGCCCGGCCGGCCACGTCGTTCGTGTCGTGCACGGCGGGCGGCGGTGCGGTGGTGGCCGAGGTCCGGGTCGCGGACGACCGTGCGCTGGAGCGCGAGTTCACCGCGTTGCGGGGCGTCCCGGGGGTGCACGGCATCGAGGTGTTCCGCTGTGCGGAGCTGCTGCGGGACGCGTACTCGCCGCTGCCGGGCGGTCCGGCGGCGCCGCGGCCGGCCGAGGGGCCTCCGCCGTCGGTCGACGAGACGGACCGGGTGCTGCTGGGTCTGCTGCAGGTGGACGGGCGGGCGTCGTTCGCGGCGCTGGCGGAGCGGGTGGGGCTGTCGCAGCCGGCGACCCGGGCCCGGGTGCTGCGGCTGCTGGAGTCGGGGGCCGTGCACGTGACCGGGCTGGTCGCCGCGCAGGCGCTCGGGGTGCGGGAGGCGGTCGGCGTGGGGCTGGGGGTGCGGGGCGCCGCCCGGCAGGCCGCCGAGCTCGCCGTCGGACTGCCGGGGGTGAACTACGTGGCCGCGGGCCACGGCCGCTTCGACGTGGTCTGCGGGGTGGACGCCGCGGACCGGGCGGCCCTGCTCGGCACCCTGGACGCGCTGCGCGCCCTGCCGGGCGTGGTCCGCGCCGAGTCCTGGTACCACCTCGACATCGTGAAGGAGACGTACAGCTACGATCTCCCGGCCTGACCGGCGGATCGATCGCCCACAGCGTCATCGGATTACGAATCGCAGGATCAGAGGCGAATTGCCTGCGGAAATGTATCCGCAGGTCATTGACGCGGTGTTTTCGCCCGGCATTGAATGACCGGCGCCCCCCTCTCCCTCACCCTGCCGGGACGGCTGATGTCCAGATCCCCCCAGAGCGGCGTCGCCGCGCTCCCCCGCTCGCTCGGCGTCTTCGGCGGCGTCCTGCTGACCCTCTCCTGCGTGACCCCGGCCTCCTCGCTGTTCATCGTGGTGCCGCCGCTGCTGCAGACCCAGGGCAGCGGCACCGTCCTCACCCTGCTGATCGCCGCGCTGCTCTCGCTCGGTGTCGGCTTCTGCTACGCGGAGCTCGGCACGCTCGTCCCGAGCGCCGGCGGCGAGTACTCGATCGTCGGGCAGTTGCTCGGCCGGCTGGCCGGCTGGCTGGTGTTCGTGATCTCGGTGGTGTCGCTGCTGGTGATCCCGCCGATCATCGCGCTCGGCACGGCCGGCTACCTGTCCTCGGTGGCCGCCCTCGACCCGGCGGTCACCGGCGCCGTGGTGATGGCCCTGGCCGTCGCCGTCGGTGTCCTGGACATCAAGTCCAACGCGCTGATCACCGGCCTCTTCCTCGGCCTGGAGGTGCTCGCCGCGGCCGTGGTCAGCGTGCTCGGGCTGACCCACGTCCACCAGCCGCTGGGCGGCCTGGTGCACGCCGTCGTCCCGGACGGGCACGGCGGCACCGGACCGTTCACCGCGGGCCTGCTGGTCTCGGGCCTGGCCGTGGCCCTGTTCACCTACAACGGCTTCGGCACCGCGGTCTACCTCTCCGAGGACCTGCGCGACCCCCGCCGCACGGTGGCCCGCACGGTGCTGTGGTCGCTGCTGGCCGGTGTCGTGCTGATCACCGTGCCGGTCGCCGCGATCTGCCTGGGCGTCGACTCGCCGGACCGGCTCGCCGAGGGCGACCTCGTCGCGATCGTCGACTCCTGGGCGGGCAGCACCGTCGGCACCTTCGTCAGCCTCTGCATCGCCGCCGCCATCCTCAACGCCGTCATCGTCATGGTGCTGCAGAACGGCCGGGTGCTGTACGCCTCGGCCCGCGACCGCACCTGGCCCGACCCGGTCAACCGGGTGCTCGGCTCGCTGCACCCCCGCTGGGGCTCGCCGTGGGCCGCGACCCTGGCGATCGGCCTGCCCGGGGTGGTGCTCGCCCTCGCGGTGCCGATCGACGCCCTGCTCGGCTTCACCGGCGTCGTGGTCGCGGTGATCTACCTGCTGCTCGGGTGCGCCGCGCTGACCGCCCGGCGCGCCCGCCACCGCGCCGTACCCGCCTGGCGGATGCCGCTCTGGCCGGCCGTGCCGCTCGTCGCCATCGCCGTCCTCGGCTACTCGCTGACCCAGCAGACCGGCCGCGACCTGCTGATCACCGGCGGCGTGCTGCTCGCCGGCACCTGCTACTGGTTCGCCTACCTGCGTCCGCGCAGCGCCACCCACTGGGTGCTCAGCCTGCCCGCCGACGTGGCCGGCGACCCCCACGGCGCCGACCCCGGCACCCCCGATCCCGCCGGCGCCGAGGGCGCCGCCGCCCCGCTGAACGGAGCCCGGCCGTGACCCGCCCCGCCGACCTCGTCCTGTACAACGCCCACGTGCACACCGTGGACGACGCCCGTCCGCGCGCCGAGGCGGTCGCCGTCCGCGACGGCCGGATCGCCTGGGTCGGCGACGGCGACGGGTGGCGGGCGTTCACCGGCCCGGACACCGAGACCGTCGACGCCCGCGGCCGGCTGGTGCTGCCCGGGTTCGTCGACAGCCACAACCACGTCCGGCTGGGCTCCGACGCCGACTGCGTCCAGCTCGCCGGGGCCGGCACCCTCGACGAGATCGGCGCACGCATCGCCGACCGGCTGCGCAGCCACCCCGACGCCGCATGGATCGAGGGCGAGGCCTTCGACTACTCGGCGATCCCCGGCGGCCGGATGCCCACCGCCGCCGACCTGGACCGCTTCACCGGGGACCGGCCGGCGTTCGTGCTCAGCTACGACGTGCACACCGCCTGGCTGAACACCGCGGCGCTGCGCCGCCTCGGCATCGGCCGGGACACCGCGCAGACCGCGTACGGCACCGTGCAGAAGGACCCGGCGACGGGCGAACCGACCGGCTTCCTCACCGACTTCGCGGTGCGCGGGCTCTCCCGGGACGGCCACCGGGCGCTCCGGGCGGCCGGCGTGCCCTGGGCGGACCCGGACCGGCAGTACCGGCGGCTCGCCGGCAGCCTCGACACGGCCGCCCGGTACGGGATCACCACGGTCGTGGAGCCGCAGAACTCCCTCGACGACCTGCCGTTGTTCGAGCGGGCGCTCGCCGAGGGCCGGCTGCGGTCCCGGCTGGTCGCCGGGCTGTTCCACCCGCGCGGCACCACCCCGGAGGACCTGGCGGCGTTCGCCGCGGCCGCCCGGCGCCACGCCTCCGACCGGTTCCGGGTCGGGCCGCTGAAGCTCTACATCGACGACGTGGTGGAGCCGCACACCGCGGCGCTGCTGGAACCGTACGCCGGCCACCACAGCCACCGCGGGGAGACCTTCTACCCGCCGGAGGAGTTCGCGGAGGTGCTGGCCGGGCTGGACGCGGCCGGCTTCCAGGCCTTCGTGCACGCCACCGGGGACCGCGGGATCCGCACCGTGCTGGACGCGGTGGCGCACGCCCGGGCCGTCAACGGGCCGAACGACGCCCGGCACCAGGTCGTCCACGTGGAGTGCCTGGACCCGGCCGACGTGCCGCGCTTCGCCGAACTCGGCGTCGTCGCCTGCATGCAGCCGCGGCACTGCTCGCCGGACATCGCCGGCCCCGGACGGGACTGGGCCGAGGCGGTCGGCGAGCACCGCTGGAACAAGGCCTGGCCGATGCGCAGCCTGCACGAGTCCGGCGCGGTGCTCGCGCTGTCCAGCGACTGGAACGTCGCGGAGATGGACCCGCTGGTCGGCCTGTACACCGCGGTGACCCGCCGCGGCCTGGCCGGCGGCGAGCCGTGGATGCCGGAGGAGACGCTCGACCTGGCGACCGCGCTGCGCGGCTACACCCTGGGCAGCGCGTACGCCGTCCACCTGGAGCACGAGCTCGGCAGTGTCGTCCCCGGCAAGCTCGCCGACCTGGTGATGCTCTCCGACGATCTGTTCGAACTGGAGCCGAAGGCGTTCCTCGACGCCCGGGCGGAGCTGGGCGTGCTCGGCGGCGAGGTCGTCCACCGGGCCGCCTGACGGGCCGTCGCCGTTCCGTGCGGCCCTCACCCCGTCCGATGCGGTGAGGGCCCGTCCGGGTTGCAGTGGTCTTCGCCGGATGTGCGGAGCGCCCGGGTCGGGGCGGCGGGCCGCCGTCAGGCGGGCAGGCCGATGGCGCGTTCGCCGCTGCGGCGCTGCTGGATGACGACGGCGATCACCAGGAGGGCGCCCTGGGCGACGTTCTGCCAGAAGAAGTTGATGCCTTCGACGGTCAGTCCGTTCTCCAGGCAGCCGAGCAGGGCGACGGCGAGCAGGGTTCCGCCGATGCCGCCCTTGCCGCCCTTGAGGGCGCAGCCGCCGAGGGCGGCGGCGGTGATGGCCTTCAGTTCGAGGCCTTCGCTGCCGGAGGTGGGCTGGCCGCTGCCGGTGCGGGCGGTGAGCAGGATTCCGGCGACGGCGGCGACGGTGCCGATCAGGGCGTAGACGGCGACCAGGTACTTGTTGATGTTGATGCCGGCGAGCCGGGCGGCGGTGTCGTTGCCGCCGATGGCGTAGACGTTGCGGCCGATGTCGGTGTACTTCAGCAGCAGGTGGACGGCGAGCGCGGTGACGATGAGGATCCACACCATGACGGGCAGGCCGGCGATCTTTCCGCGGCCGAGGAAGACGAAGACGTCGTCGTTGAGGACGTAGCCCTGGGCGCGGCCGTTGGAGATCAGCTGGGCGAGTCCCTTGTAGGCGGCGAGGCCGGCCAGGGTGGCGATGGTCGGGTTGACCCGGCCGTAGACGATGACCAGTCCGTTGAGGATGCCGATGAGGACGCCCGTGCCGACGGCGGCGGCCATGCCGGCGAGGGCGTTGGAGCCCGCGGACGTGAAGGCCATCGCGCTGACGACCGAGGCGACGCCGGCCTGGGAGCCGACGGAGATGTCGAGGCCGCCGCAGATGATGACGACGGTCTGGACGACGGCGAGCAGGCCGGTGATGGTGGCGGCCTCGGCGATGACCTGGAGGTTGGAGATGCTCAGGTAGTTGTCGTTGAGTGCGCCGAAGAGGGCGAGGACGACGACCAGTGCACCGATCAGGCTGAGGTTCTGTCCGCCGACGGAGGCGAGGACCGCGGCGGGGTTGCCGCCCTTGCGCGCCCCGGTGCTGCCGGTGCTGGCCGGCGGGGTGTCGGTGGTGGTGCTCATGCGGCGGCTCCAGGGGTGGCGGGGGCGATGTCGTCGGCCATAGCGAGGCTGAGGACGGCCTCCTCGGTGGCGTCGGCGCGGTCGAGTTCGCCGGTGATGCGGCCGTTCTGCATGACGACGATGCGGTCAGCGAGGCCGAGAACCTCGGGGAGTTCGGAGGAGATGACCAGGATCGCGACGCCTTCGGCGGCGAGGTCGGCGATGATCCGGTAGATCTCGGCCTTGGCGCCGACGTCGATGCCGCGGGTCGGCTCGTCGAGGATGAGCACCTTGGGTTTGCGGGCGAGCCAGCGGGCGAGGACGACCTTCTGCTGGTTGCCGCCGGAGAGCTTGCGG
Organism: Kitasatospora arboriphila; assembly: GCF_039528095.1. NCBI lineage: Bacteria > Bacillati > Actinomycetota > Actinomycetes > Kitasatosporales > Streptomycetaceae > Kitasatospora > Kitasatospora arboriphila. The sequence goes on along the minus strand of NZ_BAAALD010000020.1, from coordinate 40,855 downwards.
ACCTCGTGCTCGATGGAGGGGGTGCGCACCCGCAGCCGGTCCGTGTACTGCTGGGCGAGGTCGCGCTCGGCGGCCCGCTTGACGAAGCGGAAGCGGCGCAGGCGTTCGAGCACGACGGTGGAGGTGTTGTCGCGGATCGACCGGTGCAGGAACAGGGCCTGGGCCTTGCGTTCCTCGGGGGCGAGGCCGAGTCCGGCGCGGATCACGGCGCCGGGCCGGCCGGTGGGCAGCGGCCGCCCGTCGAGGGTGACGGTGCCGGAGTGCACGGGCAGGTCGCCGGCCAGCGCCAGGGCGAGTTCGGAGCGTCCGGCGCCGATGAGTCCGGCGAGGCCGACGACCTCGCCGGCGTGGATCCGCAGGTCGATGTCGCGGACGTCGTCGGTGGTGAGGCCGCGGACGTCGAGCACCAGGCGGTCGGTGGCGACGTGCGGGCGGGAGAACATCGAGCTGAGGTCGCGGCCGACCATGAGCCGGACGAGGTCGCCCTCGCTGGTGGCGGCGGCGTCCTGGATGCCGGCGAGCGCGCCGTCGCGCAGCACGGCGATGCGGTCGGCGAGTTGGAAGATCTCCTGCATCCGGTGGGAGACGTAGACGACGGCGACACCGTCGGCGCGCAGCCGCCGGATCAGCGCGAAGAGCGCGTCGACCTCGTGCTCGGAGAGCGAGGAGGTGGGCTCGTCGAAGGCGATGACCTTGGCCTCGCCGGTGAGCGCCCGCATGATCTCGACCAGCTGGCGCTGGGCGGGGGTGAGCTCGGAGCCGAGCAGGTCGGGGTCGAGGACCTTGTCGAAGCCGAGGCGCACGAGGTCGGCGGTGATCCGGCGGCGCAGCTCGGCCCGGTCGAGGCGGCGGCCGGCGGCCCGGGGCAGCGCACCCACGTAGACGTTCTCGGCGACGGAGACGTGCGGGATGATCTCGGGTTCCTGCGGGATGATCCGGATGCCGGCGCGGTGGGCGTCGGTCGGCGAGGCGAGCTGGACGGGTGCGCCGTCGACGAGGACGCTGCCCGCGGTGGGCCGGTGGTCGCCGGTGAGGATCTTCAGCAGGGTCGACTTGCCGGCGCCGTTCTCGCCCATCAGCGCGGTGACCCGGCCGGCGGGGAAGTCCAGGGTGACGTCCGACAGGGCCTGCACGGCGCCGAACCGCTTGGAGAGGTTGCGCACTCCGGCGCTGCCCGGGGCCGGGGCGGTGGGCGGACGGGGATCCGGCTTCTCGTCGTGGGCTCGGCTCATGGGGTCACCTTCGATTCGTGCGGGGAGGGTTCGCAGAGCTGCGCGGAGAAGGGACCGACGCCGGCCCGGCCCTCGGGCGTACCGGCATCGGCCGGCGGGGCGTCAGCTGCAGCTGATGCCGGCGGACTTCCAGGTGGTCGGGTCGACCATGGTGGTGGGCGCGAAGGCCTCCTTCGGGAAGTCCTTGCCGTTCTTGAGCTTGTCGTACATGGTCTGGACGGCCAGTGCGCCGACGTCCTTGCCGTTGATGAACAGGGCGGCCTTCATGCCGGAGGGCTTGCTGCCGCTCCAGTCCTTGCAGGCGAGGTAGGCACCGAGGCCGACGCCGATGACGTTGTCGGCGCCGATGCCCGCGTTCTCCATAGCGGTGACACCGCCCTGGACGTTCTCGTCGTTGCAGCCCCAGACGACCCAGTGCTTGACGCCCGCGTTGGCGGTGACGGTCGCGGCGATCTTGTCCTGGGCGCCGGTGGGGGTGTTGTCGGTGGCGACGTCGATGTTCTGCACCTGGGCGCCCGACCCGGCGGCGAAGGCCTCCTTGGCGGCCTTCACCCGGTCGCCGCAGACGGTGACGTCCTGCTTCCAGGCGGAGACGATCCGGGTCTCGGCCGGGTTCCAGCCGGCCTTCTTGAACTCCTCGGCGGCGCGCTTGCCGACCTCGGTGCCCATCTGTCGGCCGGAGAAGCCGATCCGGGCGACCAGGTCGTCCTTGCTGCAGGCCGCCGGGTCCGGGCCGGTGGCGCATATCTGGTCGTCGGAGGTCAGCAGCGCCACCTTGGCGTCCCGGGCGGCCTGGACGACCGACGGGCCGACGGCGGGGTCGGGCACGACGATGATGATGCCGTTGGTCTTCTGCGCGACGGCGGACTGCACCTCGCTGACGGTCTTGTTGGCGTCGTTGCCGAGGTTCACCACCTTGAGGTCGATGCCGAGTTCGGCGGCCTTGGCCTTGGCGCCCGCGGCCTCGCCCACGAAGTACTCCTGGTCGCCCTGCTTCTGCAGGTAGGTGAGCGAGATCCTGCCGTTCACCGGCGCCGTGGGGCCCGCGTCGCCCTTCAGCGACTCCTGCCCGGTGGAGCAGGCGGTGGTCAGTCCGAGGGTGAGCAGCAGGCCCGCCGCGGCGGCGGCACGGGTGGTGGTGCGGAACACGGGAGCTCCTTCGGGCATGCGCCGGCGGCGGCGCGGCGGGTGCGCTCGGGCCGTCGCAGCAGGCGTCCCGAGATCCATCAAGAACAAACACGTTCAAACGGTATGCAACATATGACACCCGTGTTGCATGGCACCGTCAAGGGGGCGGGATCGCCGAGACCAGCTTGTGACCATGGAGCGGACGGCTGCGCCTTCGTTCCGTCACCTCTCTTTCCCAGCCGACGAGTTGACGTTCCGTCCCGGTCGCGGGCCCGCGGCGCCGGTCGCGGTGCTGCCCGGACTCCGGGGCCGGCCCTGGCAGGATGACGGCATGGAACGTGTGCTTGGAATCGGTGGGTACTTCCTGCGGGCGGCCGACCCGGCGGCCATGAGCGCCTGGTACCGCGACTGCCTGGGGCTGGACGCGGACGAGCACGGCCTCTGGCAGCAGGAGGCCGGGCCGACGGTGTTCGCGGCGTTCGACTCCGGGACGGACTACTTCGGGTCCCCCACCCAGCAGACCATGCTCAACTTCCGGGTCCGCGACCTGGACGCGATGCTCGCACAGCTGCGGGCCAAGGGCGCCGACGTGTCCGGGGAGACCCAAGACATGGAGGGTGTCGGCCGGTTCGGCTGGGTCACCGATCCCGAGGGCCGCCGGATCGAACTGTGGCAACCCGCCTGAGCGGGCACCCGTGCGAGGCGGGCGGGTCCCCGGGCCGGTGGTGCGGGTGGACGGTGCGTCAGGTGGTGACGGTGGCCACGGGTTCGAGGCCGTAGGTCCGCGGGTGGCCGTTCTCGGTACCCACGAGGACATCGACCACCAAAAGCAGCGGTCCCGGAACGGGGCCTCGCGTGGTGCTCCGAGGTGGTGGGTGGCCCGGTCCGCCGGGGTCGGCGCGCCCCGGGGCCGGGTGTCGGTCGTCAGGAGAGGACGGCGGGCTTGAGGGTGTGGGCGCACCACTGCTCGAAGCGGGTGGGCGAGGTGGTGTCCGGGGTGCGGGCGGCGCCGGCGTCGAGGCCCTCGTCCTTGGCCCGCTTCATGTCGACGACGCCCTGGACGAAGGCCTCGTTGAGGCCGTACCCGACGAGGGTGGTGCGCAGTTCGTCGAGGGGCCGGCGTTCGTAGCGGACGGGCCGGCCGAGCTGTTCGGTCATGATGCGGGCCAGGTCGTTGGGCGACAGGTCCTGCGGTCCGAGGACGGGGACGCTGCCGGTGCCGGTCCACGAGCGGTCCAGCAGCAGCCGGGCGGCGGCGGCCGCGATGTCGGCGACGGCGACGAGGGGCGCCTTGCGGTCGGCGTCGACGGTGTCGGTGAAGACGCCCTTCTCGCGGATCGAGTCGCACTCCTCCAGGAGGTTCTCGAAGAAGGACGGGTTGGCCAGGGCCCGGTAGGCGGCGCCGCTGCCGGCGAGGAGGTCGTCCATGGCGAGCGAGGCGGTGACGAGGCCGGCCCGGTCGGCGAGCGGGGTGCCGCGGCCGAGCGCGGAGACGCCGACGACGTGGCCGACGCGGTGGGCGGCGAGCGCCCCGACGGCGGGGAGGGTGAATCCGCTCCAGGTGTCGTACGGGGTGAGGGTGGCGTCCGGGGGGACGAGCCAGAAGACGGCGTCGGCACCGTCGAAGGCCCGGTCGAGGACCGCGGGGTCCGCGTGCGAGCCGGTGACCACGTCGACGCGTCCGCGTGCCGCCTCCGGCAGCCGGGCGGGATCGCGCACGATCACGCGCAGGTCCTCGCCCGCGGCGGGCGCGGACTCCAGGAGCCGGGCGAGCAGGTGGCGGCCGATGTTCCCGGTGGGAGCAGTAATGACGATCATGAAGTCCTCGCAGGTCGTACGGGTGGGGTACGTCCTTCATCCTGCTGAGGTGCTCCTTGATGCCACAATGGGAACTTCGGCATGGAATCATTGCTCGGAATGGAATGATGCTGGTGAACAGCCCGGATCCGGTCATCGACGCCAATCTCGCCATCGCGTTGGACGCGCTGCTGGCCGAGCACAGCGTGACCCGCGCCGCCGCGCGTCTGCACACCTCGCCCGCCGCGATGAGCCGCACCCTCGCCCGGCTGCGCCGCGTCCTGCAGGACCCTCTCCTGGTCCGGGCCGGTCAGACCATGGTTCCCACCCCGCGCGCCGAGGCCCTGCGCGAGGAGGCCGCCGCGGTGGTGCGCAGCCTGGGTGCGCTGCTCGGCCCCGGTGCGGGCGTGGACCCCGCGGGGCTCCGCACCACCTTCACCCTCCAGGCCGCCGATCTGGTCGGCGCGGCGCTGGCGCCCGGGCTGCTGCGGCTGGCGGGGCGGGAGGCGCCGGGGGTCTCGTTCCGGATCCGGGCCGAGGAACTGGAGGCGGGACCGGCGCTGCGCGACGGCCGGATCGACCTGGAGGTCGGCTCCATCGACCACGTGGACCCGGAGACCCGGGTCGAGCAACTGGTCGGCCTCCGCATGGTCGCGGCCGTCCGGCCCGGACATCCGCTCACCGAGGGGCCGCTGACCCCGGCCCGGCTCGCCGCCGCGGAGCACGTCGTGGTCAGCCGTCGCGGCCGGTTCACCGGCCCCCTCGACACCGCGCTGGCCGAGCTCGACCTCCGCCGGCGGGTGGGCGTCGTCCTCCCGGGCCACCTGGCCGCGATGGCCCTCGCGGCCCGCAGCGACGTCGTCTGCCTGGTGCCCGCCGCGCTCCCCGGCGCAGCGCCCTCACCCCTCACCCACGACGCCGTCGCCCTCGGACTGCACCTGCTCGATCTCCCGCTGTCCCTGCCGCCGGTCACCATCGGCATGGCCTGGCACCCCCGGCACACGGCCGACGGGGGCCACCGCTGGCTCCGGGACGCCGTCCGCCGGGTCCTCCGTCCGCCGGCTGCCGCGCCGGGGGCCGCCGTGGCGGACGGGGCCGACGCCGGATAGGCCGCGGAGGAGCGGCCGGGCGGAGCCGGTCCCGCCGCGGGTGGCGGGACCGGCCGGGGTTCCGGTCAGACGCAGGTCAGCTGGGGTGCGGCCCAGTCCGCGTGGTCGTAGGTGTTGCCGTTGTCGGCGGCTCCGACCTCCAGGGTCAGTTCGTAGGCGCCGGTGAGCGGGGCGTCGAGGTGGACGGCGCCGCCGGCGCCGGTGACCGTGCCGCTTCCGGCGACCTTCACTCCGTCGGCGAGGACCTGGAAGGTGACCGAGCCGTTGGAGCCGACCTCGTCGTCCACGCCGGCGTCGGTGCTGAGGGCGGTGCACCGGCCGCCGAGGTAGTAGGTGACGGTGGAGGTGGCGTGGGCGCCGAGGCCCTTGGCGTAGGCGGTGCCGCCGACGGTGAGGGTCCGTCCGTCACCGGCCGCTGCCTCGCCGTTGCTGCGGTCGCGCTCGACCGGGCCCCAGCCGTTGAACGCGGCGGTCCAGGCCAGGTCGCTGAGGGCGTGGGTGCCGGCCGAGGGTGCGTTCCCGCAGCCGATGCGGGCGCCGGCCCAGTCCGCGTGGTCGTAGTCCTTGCCGTCGCCGGCGTCGGTGACGACGAGCCGCAGGTCGCTGCCGCCGGTGAGGTCGGCCGTCAGCCGCAGGGCCGGATCGGTGCCGCGGCGGATTCCGCTGTCGGCCACCAGGGTGTTGTCGCGGTAGACCTGGAAGACCGCGGATCCGTTGCTGCCGGCCTCGTCGTCGATGCCGACGTCGACCACCAGCCCGGTGCAGGTGCCGCCGAGGTGGTAGCGGACGTCCGAGCCGGCGTGCACGCCGAGGCCCTTGGCGTAGGCGGTGCCGCCGACGGTGAGGGTCCGTCCGTCACCGGGCGCGGTCTCGCCGTTGCTGTGGTTCCGTTCGACCGGCCCCCAGGCGTTGGCGGGCGCGGTGGACCAGGCCAGGTCGCCGAGCCAGTGGAGTCCGGAGGGCAGCGCGGTCGGCGCGGCGGGCGTGACCCGGAACATCACCGTGCCGTGCGAGGGGACGGCGGCGCTGATCGCGCCGGTCGTGGTGGTGGTCTGCTTGGACCAGAGGTCCTTGAGGGTGTACGAGGCGGCGCCGCCGATGCCGGCGGCCGCGGCGGTCGTGGCGACCGTCCTGGTGGCGGCGGTCTCGTTGGTCAGGGTGACGGCGCGGCTGCCGTCGGCGAGCGGCTTGCTCATGACGACCAGTCCGTCGCCGGAGGAGACCACGGCGCCCTGCCGGCCGAGCGGGTCCTGGTCCACGGCGATGACGTCGGCGTTGGTGAGGATCGCCATGGTCGCGGCGCCGGCGGTGCGCAGGTCGGAACCGATCAGCAGCGGCGCGGCCATCTCCGCCCAGAGGCTGAAGTGGGTGCGGTACTCGGTGTCCGTCATGCCGCCGTTGCCGACCTCCAGCATGTCGGGGTCGTTCCAGGCGTTCGGGCCCGCGTAGGGGGCGAGGGCCTGGTTCTCGTGCGCGATGGAGATCATGCTCGACCAGGAGTCGGAGATGTCGCCGGTGGTCCGCCAGGAGTTGCCGGTCTCCTGGGCCCACGTCCAGGGCCGGCTGCTGCCCCACTCGCAGATGCTGTAGAGGATGGGGCGGCCGGTGGCCTTCAGGGCGTCGCCCATCGCCTTGTACCGCTGCTTCGCGTCGACGCCCTGGTTGTTGCAGTTGTCGTACTTCAGGTAGTCGACGCCCCAGGACGCCCAGAGGTTCGCGTCCTGCTGCTCGTGGCCGAGGCCGCCGGGGAAGCCCAGCGCGTCGCAGGTCCTGGTGCCGGCGCTGGAGTACAGGCCGAACTTCAGCCCCTTGGCGTGCACGTAGTCGGCGACCGCCTTGATGCCGTTCGGGAAGCGCACCGGGTCGGGCACGAGGTTGCCGGCGGCGTCGCGGGTCGGCATCGCCCAGCAGTCGTCGAGGTTGACGTAGGTGTAGCCGGCCGCCTTCAGCCCCTTGGAGACGAAGATGTCGGCGATGCCCTTGACCATGGCCTCGTTGAACTCGGCCCGGCAGTGCGTGGAGTTCCAGTTGTTGAACCCCATCTGCGGGGTGACGGCCTGGGAGTTCTGCAGCGCGGCGGCCGGGGCTGCGCCCGCCACCGCAAGGCCGACCACCGCGGCGGCGCCCAGGGTGCCGCCGCCGCACAGCATGGCCAGGGTGGTGGCCACTCCGACGGCCCTGTGTCGGATCTTGTGGGGGATCAGGGTCATGCATGGCCTCCGGGACGCGATCAGCACACAAAAGCACTGAATCCAACGGAATCGAGCAGTCCCGAGCGTCGGCCCGTTGACTCCCGGTTGTCAAGAGAATCGGCGGCCCGCGAATGGACTTCACCAGCCTTGCTGCACATGGAAGTTGGCCGGTTATCGACTAGGTTCCGCCGCCCCTGCGGCGGCCTCGCGCGGATCGCCGTGCGACCTGACGGCCGGTCAGCGCGTTGTGAAAGATGCCGAACCGGCACAGCTTTCCTCAGGGGGATTCCATGAACGACTCCGCTTCCGTGCGCCGCGCCCCGCTCCTCGGCGCGGCGGCCGTCTCGCTCCTGTTCGCACTCGCGGCCTGCGGCTCGCCCGAGCCCGCGCCCGGCCGGGCGGAGCCCGCTCCGGCGCGTTCGTCCGTGGCGGCACCGGCCGCTCCGTCCGCTCCCGCATCCGGCAGCGCCCCGGCTCGTCCGACCGGCGCCCCGACCGTGGCGGCGGCTGCGGCGGGCGGCACATGCGGCGCTCCGGCCGGCGCGGCCTGGGTGTTCGTGTCCTCGGCCGCGAAGACCGCCGACGGCGGTGCCGACCTCGTCGTCTCCGACACCAAGGTGACGTGCAGCCCCGACGGGCTCGACCCGGTGGTGGAGGGCGCCGGCGGGACGGGGGTGAGGACGCTGCACCTCGTCGCCGGCGCGGCCGTCCACCTGCTCAGCCCCGACAACTGGCCCGCCGCCGCGACCCCCGCGGACCTCACCGGCCTGTTCGCCGCCCATGCCGCGGGCCGCTCGGGCACGGGCGCCCTGGGCTGGAAGGGCAACGTCTTCACCGTCCGCGTCGACGGATCGGGCCGGATCGGCTTCCTCGGGCAGGGCCCCTGGTCGACGCTCAACACCGCACCGCCGAAGTGACCCGGCGGCGGGCGGGTGGTGCCGGTCAGTCGTCGTGCACGGGCAGCAGTCCGCGTTCGGCGAAGACCCGCTTCGCGGCGAGGGTGGCGTTGATCGCCTTCGGGAACCCGCAGTAGGCGGCCGCGTGGAGCAGCGCCTCGACGATCTCCCGGGCCGTCAGGCCGACGTTGAGGGCGGCGTGGACGTGCACCTCGATCTGGGGCTCGCAGCCGCCGAGTGCGGTGAGCATGCCGAGGGTGAGGAGTTGGCGGTCGCGGGGCGGCAGGGCGGGCCGGGAGTAGATCTCGCCGAACCCCCAGGCGGCGATCTGGTGCGCCATCTCCGGGGAGACGTCCGAGAGTGCGGCCACCACCCGCTCGCCCGCCTCGCCGTCGATCCGGGAGAGCACCTCCATGCCGCGTTCGAACCGGGCCCGGCGGGTGCGTCCGTTCGTGCTGTCGGTCGTGCTGTCGGTCGTGCCGTCGGCTGTCATGGGGGCTCCGTGTCGTCGGGTGGTCGTTCACGCGGTCGCGGGCGCCGTGCCGCGCGGCCGAGCCCGGCCCCGCGACCACGCGGCCGCGCCGACGAGCAGCGCCGTTCCCAGCGCGTACGCCGGCAGCCAGCGGGTGGTCGTCGCCGCGAGGCAGTCGTCGACGGCCTCCTGCCCCTGCTTCTGCTGCGCGCGGGCGAGCGCTGCGGCATCACGGTCGGCGAGGTCGCCGAGGGCGGCCTGCGCCTGCAGGCTCTGGTACCGGCCGGACTGCACGCAGGCCCGCCGGGTCCCGGGCATCGGGAAGAGCCAGTCCCAGCGCTGCAGTGCGGGCGCGAGCGCCAGTGCCACGCAGAGGCCGACGACCAGCGAGTACGCGGCCAGGCTCCACCGGTAGGCGCTCCGGCGGCCGGGCGTGGGCTCCGGCACCCGGCCGAAGGAGAGGACCACCGCGAGCAGCGTCACCCCGAGGTAGGTGGAGAACCACTGCCAGGAGCCCTCCGCGAGCGAGAACGCCAGCACCACGCCGAGGGCCGTTCCCAGCACACCGGCGCCGGCGGCCGGCCGCTCCCCGCCGGCGGTTCGGTCCACGCCCCCGGTTCGGTCCGCGTCCCCGGTTCGGTCCGCGTCCCCGCCCACCCGGCGGCCGCCGGGGCTGCGTACACCCACCTGCACTCTCCTGCCTGCCGCCGGACCTCCAGACTGCTACGGCCGCCCGCCCGGGCACCGGCACCACACCAGGAGCGCCCCCGGCTCCCACCCGCCCGGCCCAGCCCTCCGGACCGTGCCCGCCGACCGGCGACGGGGGACGGCCGCCGCACCTGCGCGGCGGCCGTCCCGGCCGAACGGTGCGGGCGGTCAGCCCTCGAAGCCCCGCTCGTTCGTCACCTCGAGGTTCCGGAAGACCGGCGGCCCGTCGCAGAGCGCCGCGACCTGCGCCGCGAACTCCCCGGTCTCCGGGCGCCGGGAGTTCTCCATGGCCTGCTCGTAGGAGGGGAACTCCACGATGTTCAGGTACGTGTTCTCGGCGTCGCGGTCCTTGGCCTGCACGGCTCTGGTGGCCACCCGGTTGCCCTCGTTCTTCTCCACCCAGGCGTCCAGCAGGGCGTTGAACTCGTCGATCCGACTCGTCTTGTACTCGATGATCTGAATGAACGTCACGTACGGCCTCCTCGACTCGGCGGACGGTGGCCGTCCGCCCGTCCAGCGTCCCCCCGCCACCGGCGTGCCGCAAAGGCAGACGGGTGTGCGGCCGGAGTGCGCCAGCGCCCGCCGACGGCTGGCGTCCGGCGGACGCGCCGCACGGGTCGGCCGTCTCAGGCGAGGGTCAGCAGGCTGACGGCGAGCGCGGCGACGCCGAGACCGGCGAGTTGGCCGCGGTGGATGCGTTCGCCGAGCACGGCACGGGCGAGCAGGACGGTTCCGGCCGGGTACAGGGCGGTGATCACGGCGACGACGGTGAGGTCCCCGCTGCGGACGGCGAGCAGGAACAGCAGGTTGGCCACGGAGTCCAGGACGCCGGCGCCCGCGGACATCGCGTAGGCCGGCCGTTCGGTGCCGAGCCTGCGGCGGAGCAGGCCGGCCGCGGCGAGGACGACCGCGGAGGAGACCGCCCGTCCCACGATCAGCGGGGCGACGCCGCTGTCGTTCGGCGCCTGGTGCAGGAAGACCAGTTGCAGGGCGATGGCGGCGCCGGCGCCGAGGGCCAGCAGCAGGGCGGCCCGGGAGGGGCGGGCCGCGCCGGTCCCGGGGCCGGCGCTGACCAGGACGACCGCGAGCAGGGCGAGCGGCAGGCCGAGGACTCCGGCGGCGGTCAGGTGCTCGCCCTGCAGCAGGCCGACCGCGACCGGCAGGGCGGCGGAGACCAGGGCGGTCACCGGGGACAGCACGTTCATGGGGCCGATCGCCAGGGTGCGGTAGAGCAGGGCGAACGCGGCGGCCGAGGCGACGCCGGAGGCGGCACCCCACCCGACGGCGCCGGGGCTGAACGTGGCGCCGAGCACCGGCCAGAGCAGCAGTTCGACGGCGAGCGAGGCGGGGGCCGCGATCAGCACGGTGCGCAGCACGTGGGCCTTGCGGGAGCCGAGGCCGCCCAGGAAGTCGGCGCAGCCGTAGGCGAGGGAGCTGCCGAGGGCGAGGAGCAGAGCGATCACGGTTCATTCCCTACGATGCCAGTGGAACGACTGGAACGTACATCGGATCGACCGGTATGGTCCAATGGAGTGATCTCGCAGTGCACCCTGTTGGCCCGAGCGAGGGGATCCCGAACGAGGGGATGGTGACCAGGTGGCGGACGCGACCGAGGCTCTGCGGACGGTGGCGCACAACGTCCGGGCGGCCCGCACGCGGGCGGGCCTGTCGCTGGACGAGCTCGGCCGGCGCGCCCGGGTGAGCAAGGGCGCCCTGGTCGCCCTGGAGAAGGCCCAGGGCAATCCCAACCTGGCCACCCTCGTCCGGCTCGCCGACACCCTCGGCATCTCGGTGTCCGACCTGATGCAGGGACCGCCCGAGGGCCGGGTGCGGATCGTCTCCGCCGACGCCGCGGCGGCGCTGTGGACGGGTGAGCGCGGGGGCGAGGCCCGGCTCGTCCTGACGACCTCGGGCCCGGCCCCGGTCGAGGTGTGGCGGTGGCGCCTGGAGCCGGGCGAGGAGTACGCCAGCCACCCGCACCGGGCGGGCGTCGTGGAGACCGTCAGCGTCACCGCCGGGCGGATGACGCTGGTCGTCGACGGCGCCGAGCACACCGTCGAGGCCGGGCAGACCGCCACCTTCGACGGCGACACCGCCCACGCCTACCGCGGGGCGGGCACCGGCCCCTGCACCCTGGTCATGACCGTCCACCTGCCGCCCGGCCCAGGGCCCCTGACCTGACCCGCCCCGGCCCGGACGGGCGTCACGGCCGTCCACACCCGCAGGCCACCACCCCTTTGGACCTTCGATAGAAAGGCACTCATCAGTGAACACCAAGTAAATGAAAGCAACTGCGCCTGGATGGGTGTAGAATCTGAGATGCGAGGGCGGCCTCCAGGACCGGCATCACGGTGATGCCCACAGCCGCCCACCAAGGGGGAGACCACCATGGGTTACCAGCTCGATGCGGCACGCGCGACGATGGACGAGCGGCTCCGCCAGGCCGAGCAGCACCGACTCGCCCGCGCGGCCCAGCGCAAGAACCGCACCGCCGCCCACGCCGAGGCCCGCAAGGCCTGACGCCGACACCCCGTCCCCCGACGACGGCAGGTGCCCCCGGGTCCGCCCGGGAACGAATGACGAGGTCCCGCCCGGTCCCGACGACCGGACGGGGCCTCTGTGTCTCTCCGCCGTGTTCTCCGCGGCGGGCGCTCAGCGCGCTCCGTGCGGTCGGCGGACTCCTTCCACCGGGTCTCAGGCGCGGCCCGGGCGGCCCGCCTCGGCCGCACGGGCGCGGTACTCGGCCGCGTCGGCGGTGAAACCGTCCTGCTCGGCGAGCCGGGCGGCGCAGGAGAAGTGCTCGGCGGCCTCTGCGGGCCGACCCAGCCTCAGCAGGGCCTGCCCGCAGAGGTCGGTGAGCATCGCCCGGCGGGCCGGGACCTGCTCCGCCGGGGCGAGGTCCAGTCCGTGGCGGGCGAGCGCGAGCGCCTCCGCGGGGCGCCCGTCGTTCAGGTGGTGGCGGGCCAGGTGGTACGTGGTGAGCATGTGCGTCTGCGGACTGCCGGCGTCGCGGGCCAGCAGCTGCGCCCGCTCGTATCCGCGGCCGGCCCGGGCGGGGTCGCCGAGCCGGTCGTGCAGCTGGGCCAGGTTGGCGGTGGCGATGGCCTCGCCCTCGGTGTCACCCGCCCGCCGGGCGAGGTCCGGGGCGGACTCGAGGTGGCGGGCCGCCTCCTCGTGCCGGCCCTGCTCCGTCAGCACCCAGCCGAGCAGCGTCCTCACCCGGGACTCCGCGTCGGCGTCCCCGAGTGCGACCGCCGAGTCGAGCGCGCGTCCCAGCGGCGCGTCCCACTGCACCTCGGGCTGCTGCACCACCAGGGGCCACAGCAGGACGGCGAGGCGCCACGCCCGGTCGTGGTGGTGCGCGTCGGCCGCCGCCCCGACGGCCGCGACCAGCGTGCTCCGCTCGGTCGCGTACCAGGCCATCGCAGCGGCCCGGTCCGCGAAGTCCGCTTCCACAGCCGGCCGGTGGACGTCCGCGGGGAGCGCGCAGCAGGGCTGACTGCCCGCGACGGCGGCCCCGGAGGCGGCCAGGGCGCCGCACAGGTAGTGGTCGAGGAGCGGCAGGATGCGCCGGGGGTCGGGGGCGGGGCGCAGCGTGCGCGCGTACAGCCGGACCAGGTCGTGCAGGGCGTACCGGCCGTCCGCCCGTTCCTCCAGCAGGTTGGCGGCGACCAGCCGTTCCAGCGCCGCCCAGGTCTCCCCCGGTGCGGCGGCGGGCAGCGCGGCCGCCGCACCGAGGTCGATGTCGGGGCCGAGGTGGTGGGCCAGCAGTCCGAGGAGCTCGGCGGCGGCGGCCGGCAGCTGGGCGACACCGGCCCGCAGCACCGAGGCCAGGTCGAGGTCCCCGGCTGCGAGCAGGGCGAGCCGCTGCCGTTCGTCGTGCAGTTCCTCGGCGGCTCGGCGCAGCGGCCGCTCCGGTCGCAGCGCGAGCCGGGCGGCGGTCAGCCGCAGGGCGAGCGGCAGGCCGTCGCAGAGCCGGACCAGGTGCGCCACCGCGTCGGGTTCGGCGGCCACCCGGTCCGCGCCGAGCACACCCGCGAGCAACGCGGCGCCCTCCTCGGGCCCCAGACGGTCGATCAGCAGCGGCCGGGCGCAGTCGCCGGCGATCAGGCCCTCCAGCCGGTCGCGGCTGGTGACCACGGTCGCGCAGCCCGCGGCGCCGGGCAGCAGCGGCCGCACCTGGCCGTGGTTCAGCGCGTCGTCGAGGACGACCAGCACGCGGCGGTGACGGAGCAGGGTGCGGTAGAGGCTCTCCGCGGCGACGGGGTTGCGGGGGACGTCGTCGGGCCGGATGCCGAGGGCGACGAGGAAGTCCCGCAGGACGAAGACGGGGTCGGCGGCGGGCACGGTACCGGCGAAGCCGCCGAGCCGGGCGAAGAGGACTCCGTCGGGAAAGGCGTGGGCGGCGTGCTGTGCCCAGTGGGCGACCAGGGCGCTCTTGCCGACGCCGGCCGGCCCGGTGACCAGGCAGACGGGGGCGTCCGCGGGTGCGGCCAGGACGGCGTCGAGCGCGGCGAGTTCGCGCGGCCGGCCGGTGAATCCCGCCGGGCTGCGGGGCAGCAGGAGCGGGGGCGGCGCGTCGGCGGGCCTGGCGGGGCCGGCGGGGGCTTCGGTCTGCCTGGCGGGGCCGGCGGGGGCTTCGGTGTGCTCGCCGGAGCCGGGGCCCGTGCCGGAGCTGGTGCCGGAGCCGGTGCCCGCTGTCGCACCGGGTGCGGCGAGGATGCGGGCGTAGGCGCCGGTCATGGCGGGGCCCGGGTCCACGCCGAGTTCGTCGGCCAGCCGCCGGGCCGTGTCGTGGTAGAGCGCGATGGCGGCGGCCTGCCGGTCGGTGGCGAGCAGGGCGTCGAGCAGCGGGGCGACCAGCGATTCGCGCAGCGGGTGCCGGCCGGCGGGGCCGCGGAGCAGGCCGACGGCCTCCTCGGCGAGGCCGGCAGCGGTCAGGGCCTGGCCGAGCTCCTCGACGGCGATGAGCCGGGATTCCTCCAACTCGGCCGCCAGGGAGGCGATCAGCGGGGTGGGGCGGAGTCCGGCGAGGGCGGGTCCGCGCCAGAGCCGCAGGGCACCGCGCAGCACGGGCACGGCGGACGCGGGTGCGCCGCGGTGGTGGCGCCGGGCCTCCTGGACGCCGGTGCGGAAGCGGCGGGCGTCGACCCGGTCGGCCGGGGTTCGCAGCAGGTAGCCGTCGCCGGCCGTCACGATCGCGGCGCGGCCGGTCGGGTGGAGCTGTCGGCGCAGCTGCGAGATGTGGCCCTGGACGGCGGTCCTGGCGTGGGTCGGCGGCCGCTCGTGCCAGAGGGCCTCGCCCAGCCGGTCGGTGGTCACCAGGGCGCCGTCGGCGAGCAGCAGCATCGCGAGGACGGTGCGTCGTTTCGGCGGCCCGAGGTCGACGCCCGTTCCGTCGCAGTGCGCCTCCACCGGGCCGAGCAGACGGAAGTCGAGCAACGCGTTCTCCCCACGGTTCGTCCGCTGAACGGTGGGGAGCTACCCGACTTGACCGTGTTCATACACGTGCCCCCGATCACACCGGGCGATCGGGGGCACGGGCACCACGGGGCTGCTACATGTGGGCGTTGACGACGTACCAGAAGTAGGCGGTCGCCGCGGTGACGGCGACGTTCGCCGCGTTCAGCGCGAGGTAGCGGCCGGTGACGCGGTTCCGCAGCGCGACGGTGCCGCCCGGGCCCGCGACCGCCGTCCAGTCCCAGGTGCCGCCCTGGCCCCAGTTCGCCTCGACGGCCCCGTTGTCGTCCTGGAGGCTGCCGCCGAAGTCGACGTTCTGGAGCTCGACGGTCCCGTCACCGGCGACCCGGGCGGTCCACAGCGCGTGGTGGTACTGGTTGCCGTACCAGAGCCTGCTCGCCCGGGCGACGATGCTGTTCCAGCCGACCTCGCCCAGCCACTGGTCGGGCGCGTGCTGCGGCGCGAGGACGTAGTGCTGGCCGTCGCTGATCGCCGACAGCGCGGCCGGGCCCTTGGCCGGCACACCGACAGCGTTGCTCGTGGTGGCGGCGGTGGCCGCGGTGGCGGCCCCGGCGGTACCCAGCGGCAGGAGGGTCGCCGCGGCGAGTGCGGCCGCGGCCAGCGCCCGGGTGCCGGGCGGGGTGCGCAGGATGCGGGTCATCGGCTCAGCCCTTCCGCACGGTGAAGGCCACGTAGGCGTTGTCGCCACCGCCGCCGTCACGGCTGCAGGTGTAGCCCTCCGGCACGTCGCAGCCGTACTTGTTGCTGCCGGAGTACGGGTTGTCCCACCAGATCGAGACGTTCCCCACCCCGTACATGTTGTAGACGGCCCGGCCCTCCGTGCCGGTCATGAAGCCGTTCGACTCCGACTGCCAGGCGCCGTTGGACATCGGGTACACCGCGTCCGGCGGCAGCATGTTCTCCGTCCACGTGCCGTGCTGCAGGGCGGAGGACGTGCGCTCCAGCACCGACGTCGTGCGGTTCTGCAGCGCCACGTGGGTGCTCCTGGCGGCCGCCTGCACGGCCGGGGCCTGCCGCTCGGCGGCGGCGGCCGCGAGGGCCGGGCTGCCGCCGAGGGTGAACGCCACCGAGGCGTTGTTCCCGCCGCCGCCGCTCCACGAGCAGGTGTAACCACGCGGAACGGAGCAGCTGTACGAGTTGCCGCCCGCGTACGGGTTGTTCCAGTGGATCACCGCCTCGCCGCCCGCCAGCTGGTAGCGCGCCTCGCCCTCGGTCCCCGTCATGAAGCCCGAGGAGTGCGAACCCCAGTACGCCGTCGCGGCGTGCCCGACGGACTCCGGCGGGGTCGAGTCGTCCCAGACCCCGTGCGAGAGCCCGCTGTAGTTCCGGTAGATCACGTCCGCGGTGCCGTTGTACAGCGAGACGCTGGTGCTGCGCGCCGACCGCAGCGCAGCCGGCCCCTCGGCGGCCCCCTGCCCGCCCGCGGCCACCGCCGCCGGCGCACCCGCCAGCACGACCGCGCTCACCGCCGCCACGACGGCCGCTCCCCCGACCCCACGCATCGCCCCTGCGCCGCGCCTGCCGGCACTCCCCTTGCGGAACATCACGCCTCCTCGTCGACCGCCGCTCCGTACGGCGTGGTCCCAAGGTCGACGGCACCGCTAACGCTCCACTACCGAACGGCTGTCGGACCGCCCACGGGGCCGTCCCGGTGACCCGATGAAGCCGGCGAGCCCGGTGCCTGTGCCTGCGCCTGCGCCTGCGCCCGGTCGTTCACCGGGCGGGTCAGGAGGCGCCCGCAACGGGCCGATCGCCTCCCGGAAGCCGTCGAGCGCGATCAGCACGCCGTTCCGTATCCACCGTGCTCCTCTCCGAGGACCCGCACCACACCGATCAACACCGTGACCCGGTCCGACCGGGCGTCAGCCGAGGGCGCTACGAGCGGTGGCAGGCCTTGGCCTCGAACTCCGCGACGGGGACGGTCACTGCGGAGGCGTGACCGGCGACCGAGAGGTCGATGTAGCGGACGTTCCCCGGCGTGAGTTGGTCCCGGTCGGCGAGGGTGAAGGAGACACTGGCCGAGGACCAGGAGTTGTCCTTGGTCCAGCCGTAGAGCGTGTAGTTGGCCCCGGCGGTGAGCGGAGCCGAAGGGCCCGTCGCCACCCAGCCCGCCGCAGGCGAGTCGAGGGTCCAGGTGGTGAGGCCCGGCTGGAGGGCCTGGTCCGCGGTCCACGATGCGACCCTCTTGTCGGGGTCGGCGCTTCGCACGTAGAGGGACGCCCCGTCGATCCGGTGTCCGCAGACCATCATGACGCCGAGCAGATGGCCGTCACCGCTCACGGAGATGCCCGCGACGGCATCGACGGGAACCGTGCACCCCGAGGTCGCTGCCAGGGCCGCCCCCACACCGACCGCGCAGACGAAGCGCCGGAACACCGGCTGTGAACCGCCCGACCGCATCATGATGAGCTCCCTGCTCGGCGTAGTTGAGACCCCCGGCCCCTCGCCGACGGGGCGGGCGGCACGAATGCGGTCACCCGTGGATCATCGGTTCCCGCAGTCCGATGGAGCATCCGGCTGCCGCGGGCCACAGCGTAGACCCTGCCCGGCTGCGGCCGACCCCGAGGGCCTGACGGCGCAACTGGCGGCCCGACTCCATCGGTCCAACCTGCGCCGACGACACCAAGCCCACACCCCCACGTATCGACAACAGGCCCGACAACGGCTGCGACCATGAAAGGCCGGTCCGCAGCGAGATCCTGCCGCCGGGCCTCCGCGGCCCTGGGCACCCGACGCGCGGCCCGGGGTGATCCGATCATGGAGCCCGCTGCGCCCTTGTCCGAGGAAGAGCTGTCCGCGATCGAGCGCCGCGTGGCCGCCGCCACTCCGGGTCCGTGGGTCGGCTGGATGGAGAGTCGGCACGGAATCGGCGGGACGAGCTTCATCCAGCTCCGCGCCGGCGAGGAGGAGGACGACGAGTTCTACCTGACGCGCGCCACCGGCGGCCGGACCGTCGTCGGCGCGGATGCCCAGACCGACGCCGACATCAAGTTCATCGCCGAGGCCCGCCAGGACGTACCCCGCCTGGTCGACGAAGTACGACGTCTGCGCCTAGCCCTGGCGCGAGCGCATATGTCCGACTGACAGACTTCGGCATGGACGGTGCACGGAATCCCGGCACAGTCCGGTACTGGGCCGCACTGGCACTGCAAGGGATGCAGGCACCCGAGGTCCGAGCCGCACTCGAACGGCTCACGACGGACGGGGAGGCGATCGTGCGCGATGCTGCGCGCCAGGCCCTCGCACCGCCGACCACGTGGTTCTGAACGGCTCCTGGCCTCGATCGTTCGTGACGGTCCGCCGGTCCGTCCGGCGGGCCGTTTCGGCTGTTCGGGCCGGCGGCGGGCGGGCCTGCGGCCCGGCTGTCGCGTCGAGGGGGCGCCGGGTCCCACGGCACCGGTCCCGGGAGGGCTCGTCGAGGCGGGGCGTTCTGTGTGATCAAGCGCCGGACGAGCCGCGCGTGAAGGCCCGAGGCTGGTCGGGGGCGGAGATCAACGACCGCTCAGTGGCGTGCGGCAGGTCTGGACGTCCAGAACCATGGTGTCCGAATTGCCGCTGCGCCCGACCCGGGTGAAGCCGAGGGCGGTGTAGAGGTGCACGGCGGGGTTGCCGTCCTCGACGCTCAGGCTGAGCCGGGCGACCGGGACCGGTCGCTCGGCGGCGGCCCGGATCAGCGCTTCCATCAAAGCCCGGCCGTGTCCACGGCCGCGGTGTTCGGGCAACAGGCCCAGGGTGAGCTCGGGAACGTCCGCAGCGACGAAGCCGTATCCGGGCTCGCTCTCGGGAAGGTGCCGCGCCCAGGCCGCGCCGATCGGTTCGCCGGCGCCGGTCTCTGCGACGACCCCGAAGTCGTCCCTGCGGGGCCAGCCGACGAGGTAGCCCGCGGCGTTCGGCTCAGCGGCGAGCTGCTCGGCGGTGAACCGCTGCTCGCCGTTCCAGTTGTACGCCTCCAGCAGGATGCGCCAGAGGAAGTCGGCGTCACCGGCGACGGCGGGGCGGACGAACATCGACGTCCTTCGGATCGGGAGCGGTGCGGGCCGACCGACGATAGGTCGCCGTCCACGGATCGGCAACAAGTTTTGTCACGGGACGTCTGCGGTACCGGTCGATCCCTGTAGAGCTACCGGGAACCTTCGGGGGCCGACGCCTCGACCGGCGGCCACCCGCAGATCACCCGGGCATCGTCTTCAGGTACCGGAGTTGTCGACGAACCCCACGATGTCGAGGTATTCGATTGTGGGCGGGGCGCCGTAAATCCCCGTCACCATCTCGACGAGTTCCTCCGTGAAGAAGGCGCGGGCCTTGTCCTCGTCGTCCCAAACGTAGAAGTTCCTTGCGTGGACGCCGTCTTCGTCGAGCATGAAGCTCTTGAAGCGAAGGCCGGCCATGCCTTCGAACGGTCCTCGGAGTTCGCCGGCGATCTTTGCGACGGTTGAACGATCGAACTTTTCGGTCTGCGTGAAAGTCACGAGCACGCCGATCATCGGGCTTCCTATCGATTGGGTGAGCAGCGGGCGATCGAGTGATGCCAGAGGCGGATCCTAATACGCCGGGCCGGGAATTCTCGGCCGTTGGGCAGCGAGTCGGGCTTTTCGCACTCGCCTGCTGGACACGTTGACGGGTGACCGGTCCGTTGGGGCTGCGCCGGCAGTTCGAAGGCGCGATCCGGCGGCCGACTCGATCACGGAACGACCGGAAGGGCGTTGCGAGTGACCGGAGTTGTCCGAGCAGGGGGCATTTCGGTCGATGCGGGCGGGGGTGGACCCGACGACCCTAGGATGCGGTCTCGTGGCCGGGAGAGGCCACGGTGCGCCGACGGGCGGGAAGGCTCGGGGAGCCCCGCACCGGCCGCACACCACCCCCGGAAAGGTGATCGGTGGCCCCGCATTCGCAGAATCCTCCGTCGCGCGGCGGCAGGCCGCCGCGCAAGCAGGCCCCGGCCGGCAGGAAGCAGCCCGCCGGGTCGGGCGGCTCCGCCAAGTCGGCGAAAGCCGCCAGGTCCGCCGGGTCCGCCACGTCCGCCCGGAGTGCCCCGCCGCCGCAACGGCGGTCGGCGTGGAGCTCCCGGCAGGAGGAGGAGATGGAGTTCCTGGGCCGGCTCATCCGGGCGAGCGCGTGGCCGGAGCAGCAGTACAAGCGGCTGTTCAAGCGGCTCCCGGTGCCGGGGCGCGTCGCCATGCTCCTCGCGACGGCGGGCGCCCTGTACTGGCTGTTCGAGTCCGGCGTGTGGGTCCCGCTGCTCGTCCTGGGCGTTGCCGCCTTCGTCGTGACGGTGATCGTCCACGAGACGCGGATGGAGCGGAAGTACCCGACGCCCCGCAGTCTCCTCACGCCCCGCGACGACCGCCCGAAGCCGCGGCGCAAGCCCTCCGACGACGACGCCTGGTGGGACGAGATGATGGCCCGGCGCCAGCGCGACGAGGAGCCGAGGATCTTCTGACGGGGCATCGCCGGCGACGGGGGTGCACGGTCAGCGCGCGGCGGTCTCCTCGGGGGCGGGGGTGGTGAGGACGCCGTACAGCATGAGGTCCAGGGTGGTGAGCAGTTCGTCGGTGAGGGCGCCGGTGGGGTCGGTGGGGCGTCCGCACCAGCGGTAGAGGGTGCCGAGGTAGAGGTCGCGCAGGGCGTTGCCGATCTGTTCGGCGGCGATGCCGGCGCGGAGCTCGCCGCGTTCGAGGCCGGTGGCGGCGATCTGGGCGAAGAGGTCGGCGAGGTAGGGCTCCTCGACCAGGGGGTGGCCGGCGCGGACCCAGGCCATCAGCATGGCGCCGGTCTCCTTCTGGTGCTCCTCGCTCATCCGGCCGAGGGTGGTCATGCAGCGGCGCAGCCGTCCGGCGGCGGTGTCCATGTCGGGGCCGTCGTCGACGAGCGCGGTGGTGAGGGCGGCGCGGCGCTTCTCGCCCCAGGTACCGAGGAGGTCCTCCTTGCGCTGGAAGTAGTTGAAGAAGGTGCCGCGGGCGACGTCGGCGCGTTCGGCGATCTCGTCGATGGAGGTCTCGTCGTAGCCCTGCTCGGTGAAGAGGGCGAGGGCCGCGTCGTAGAGGCGCTCCTTCATCCTGATCTTGTTGCGCTCCCGCCGGCCGAGCGGGGCGGCGGTCTGGTCGGCCGGGGCGGCCGGGGCGGCCTGGGTGGTGTTCACCGGTGTCTCCGATCTGCTGGGTGGGATCGGGGAGGCATCCTCCCCGCAGGTCGATGCACCACAGTTTAACTATGTTTTGCAGTCAAAATTGGAAGGTTGCCCATCGCTTCCCTTCTCCGTGGTGCCTGGGGGTCGTGGCCTGCGGGCGGGCGACGTTGGCCGCCCGCAGGATCGACCGGGGTTCGGTCAGGGCATCGTGGCGAGGATGCCGTTGAGGCTCTCCGGTCCGAGCAGGCGGCCCGCGGTGAGGTCCAGTCCCCAGTCGGTGCGCAGGTGGGCGCGGAGCTGGGTGGCCATCAGGGAGTCCAGGCCGAGGTCGCGCAGGGGGCGGCGGCGGTCGAGCTGGTCCTCGGGGATCTCCAGGACGCGGGCGACGCGCTGGACGAGGGCCTCGGCGGCCGTCGCCGCGGAGCGGGACCGCTCGGGGCCGGCACCCATCGGCGCGTGCCCGCTCGGCGCGGGGCCGTGGCCGCTCGGCACGGGGCCGGCGGCCACGGTCGGCGGCGCGGCATCGACCACGACGGGTGCGGTGCGGGCGTGCCCGCGCCCGGCTGGGGGCAGCAGCCGGGAGCGGACCGCGGCGAGGGAGGAGGCCAGCCGCTGCGGCGGGCGGTGGTCCAGGGGCCGCAGGTCGATGTCGAGGAATTCGGCGAGCACGGTGCCGTCGGCGCCGAGGAAGATCACGTCGCCGCGGGCGGTGCGGCCGCCCGGGGCGGGCCGCACCCGGCAGAGCGACCAGAACTCCTCCGTGAGGTCCCCGTGCATCCGGACGGTGCCGAAGGCCAGCGGGGTGTAGGCGGTGCGGGCCGGGTACGCGGCGATCAGCGCGAGCAGGCCGGACTCCCAGGCCGCGCCGCGGGAGGCGGCGGGGGCGGGACGCAGCCGGGCGGCGGCGTGGCCGCCGCGGCGCCAGACGTGCTGGACGGCGCGGAACCCGGCGCCGATCCCGATGCCGTGGCGTTCGGCCTCGGTGTGGAACCCGGCGGCGGACAGGTAGCCGTGGTGGCGGCCGAGGACGGCGTCCAGGAGGTCCCGGCGGTTGGGCGGGTCGGCGGGGCCGACGGGGCACAACCGGCCCTCGGCGCACGGCTCCAGGGGCCCGTCGGCGCCGCGGCGGGCCTGGACGAGGACGGGGCGGACGCCGTCGGGCCCGGGCCGGCCGAGGGTGACGCGCAGGACGGTGTGCGGCAGGTCGTCCAGGGTGAGGGCCGCGCTGCCGAGCCGAATCCCGGTGAGGGCGAACCGGGTGTCGGGGACGGCGGCGCGGGCGGTGTCGAGGACGGCGTCCAGGTAGACGGTGGGCACGATCGGGGCGATGCCGTGGACGGTGACGCCGGTGCCCCGGTCGCCGACGCCCCACTCCCCGAGCGCCGCCTCGCGGACGTACGGGGCGGTGTCGCCGGTCGTCACGGCGGTGCGGGTCGGGGCGGCGGTCTCGCGGCGGAGTTCGGCGGTGTCCCACGGGTAGGCGGGCAGGTCGAGGACGGGCGGCGGGGTGCCGTACCAGCGGAGCCAGTCGACGGCCGCGCCGTGGGCGAAGGCCCGGCCGACGGCGTCGAGGAGTGCGGCGGCCTCGTCGCAGCCGCGGCGCAGGGTGGGCAGGCAGGTGCCGTCGGCGCCGCTGTCGCGGAGGGTCTCCTCGACGGCCGCGGCGAGCACGGGGTGGGGGCTGACCTCGACGAAGACGGTGCCCTCGGCGGCGAGCCGGCGGACGGCCTCGGTGAGGCGGACGGGCTTGCGGAGGTTGTCCTGCCAGTACTGCGGCAGGAGTTCGTCGCCGCGGACGGGGGCGGCGAGCACGGTGGACATCAGCGGGGTGCGGGCGGGGCGCGGGGCGAGGCCGTCGAGGGCGGCGACGAGGTCGGTGGCGATCAGGTCCATGTCGGGCGAGTGGGAGGCCACTTCGACGCGGACGGTGCGGCAGAGCACGTGCCGTCCCTCCAGGTCGGCGCTGATCGCGGCGATCGCCTCGGGCGGTCCGGCGAGGACGGTCGCGTTCGGGGAGTTGTCCGCGGCGACGCAGACGGCGGCGGACTCGGGCCGGGAGGCGAGGTAGTCGCGTGCGGCGTCCGCGGAGAGTTCGACGGCGAGCATGGCACCGCGCCCGGCGAGGCGGCGCATCAGCCGGCTGCGGCGGCAGATGACGGCGGCTGCGTCGGTGAGGGCGAGGGCGCCGGCCGTGCTGGCGGCGGCGATCTCGCCCATGCTGTGGCCGAGGCAGACGTCCGGGGCGAGGCCGAGGTCGGTGAGGGCGGCCGCGAGGGAGACGCCGACAGCCCAGAGCGCGGGCTGCACCCGGTCGATGTCGGTGGGCAGTTCGGTCGCCCGGGTGAGCAACTCGGTGACGGACCAGCCGAGTTCGTCGTGGATCGCGGTGTCGCAGCGGGCCATGGCGGCGGCGAAGGCGGGTGAGGCGGCGAGCAGGCCGCGGCCCATGCCGAGCCACTGGGAGCCCTGGCCGGGGAAGACGAAGGCGGTGCGGCGCGGGCCGGTGAAGCCGGCCTCGGCGATGCCGCCCTCGGCCAGGGTGTCGCCGGCGGCGAGGCGGCGCAGCCGGGCGGCGAGGGTGCGGTGGGTGTCGGCGCGGACCCAGAGCCGGTGGGGGTGGGCGTCGCGGCGGAGGGCGGCGACGGCGCACAGCTCGCGCAGTGCCTGGTCACGGCCGGGGCCGTCGAGGTGGTCGGCCCAGGCCCCGGCCAGCAGGGTGAGCGAGCGACGCGAGCGGGCGCTGAGCACAAGCAGGTGTTCGGCGTTCTCCGGCACGGCGGCTCCGGCGGTCCGGGCGTTCTCCGGCGCGGCGGCTCCGGCGGTCCCGACCGTCGCGGCGCTCTCCGGCACGGCGGTCGTGGGCGCGGCGGCCCCGGCGGTCGTGGGCGCGGCGCGGGGCCGGTGTTCGCCGACGACGACGTGCGCGTTGGTGCCGGAGATGCCGAAGGAGCTGACGCCGACGAGGGCGCGGTCGCCGGATGCGGTGAGTCCGGTGTTGCGGGTCACCACGCGGACGGGCAGGCCGTGTTCGGCGATCACCGGGTTGGTCCGGTGGCAGTGCAGCGAGGCCGGGACGGTGCCGTGGCGGACGATCAGGACGGCCTTGATGAGGCCGGCGATGCCTGCGGCGGACTCGGCGTGCCCGATGTTGGTCTTCACCGAGCCGGTGGGCAGGGGGCGGTCGGCGGGCCGGGCGGTGGCCCGGGCGAGGGCCCGGAGTTCGACGCCGTCGCCGACGGCCGTTCCGGTGCCGTGGGCCTCGACGTAGTCGAGCTGCCGGGGTTCGATGCCGGCGGACGCGCAGGCGGCGCGGAGCATGTCGACCTGGCCGTCGACGGCGGGCTGGAGCAGCAGGCCGCTGCCGCGTCCGTCGTTGTTGACGGCGCTGCCGAGGATGGTGGCGAGGATCCGGTCGCCGTCGCGTTCGGCGTCGTCGAGGCGCTTGAGCACGACCACGCCGACGCCGTCGCTGCGGAGGGAGGCGGCGGCGGCGGGGGGGGCGGGGGGGGGGGGGGGGGCTGGGCGCCGGGGACGCCGACGGTGCGTCCTGCGGTGGGAGCTCCGGCGGG
>NZ_BAAALD010000020.1:0-16134 GCF_039528095.1 Kitasatospora arboriphila | reverse complement strand
GTCGACCTGGCCGTCGACGGCGGGCTGGAGCAGCAGGCCGCTGCCGCGTCGGCGCCGCCGGCGGAGAGCATGCCGCCCTGGGAGTAGGCGATGGCGTCGTGGCTGGAGAGCAGGAAGTTGACCCCGGCGGCGAGGGCGAGGCCGCATTCGCCGGTGAGCAGGCTCTGGCGGGCGGCGTGCACGGCGACCAGCGAGGAGGAGCAGGCCGTGTCGAGGACGAGGCTGGGCCCCTGGAGGTCGAGGGCGAAGGACAGCCGTCCGGCGGTGACCGCGCGCAGTCGGCTGCCGGCGACGTCGCGCACGTCGGGGCCGTTGGGTGCGTGCGAGGCCTCGGAGTACTCGGCGGTGGCCTGGCCGACGAAGACGCCGGTGCGGCTGCCGGCCAGCGCGGAGGGGCGGATGCCGGCGTCCTCCAGTGCCTCCCAGGCGGTCTGGAGCAGCAGCCGCTGCTGGGGGTCGACCGCTCTGGCCTCGGCGGGCGATATGCCGAAGAAGGCGTGGTCGAAGGCGAAGGCGTCGGTGATGAAGCCGCCGTGGCGGGAGGCGGTCTTGCCGGGGGTGCCGGGCGCGGGGTCGTAGTCGGGCGCGATGTCGAAGCGCTCGGCGGGGACGGGTGTGACGGAGTCGGTGTTGGCGAGCAGGTTCCGCCAGAACTGCTCCGGCCCGTCGGCCCCGGGGAAGCGGCAGCCCATGCCGATGACGGCGATGGGGGCGCCGGGGCTCTGTCGCACGTGCTCCATGTGGGTGGTCCAATCTCTTCGAGTACGACCGGACGGACGGGACAGCGGGCGCTCGTCGTTAGCGCGATGCAAACTTACACTGGAAGCCAAGTTTGGTCTCGGTGTTTAACTACGCGACTCCGAGGACCTGCCGCCCGGCCGGCGCGAGTTGGCGGGGTACGTCCTCCGATGGGCGATTCGCGCACCGGCACGCAGACGAACGAACGGCCCCGGACAACGCCGAACGGGCCGCCCGTGCGCGCAACGACAAGAGCGTCGCGAGGCACGGGCGGCCCGTTCGAAGGGGTGGGGAGGCGGGGCCTCCCCGGGGTCACCGCGGGGGGTTCGGCCCCGGCGGTGCGGCGATGCCGTGGATCAGCAGGTCGAGGGCCTGCTGCAGTTCGGCGCCGAGCGAGTGGCGGCGCCGGTCGGCCGGATCCTCCCGGCTCCAGCGGTACAGCGTGCCGAGGTAGAGGTCGCGCACGAGTTCGCCGACCCGTCCGGCGTCCGCCGCGGCGGGGACCTCGCCCCGGGTGCGGCCGGCCTCGACGATGTCGGCGAAGATCGCGCCGAGGTAGGACTCCTCCTCCAGCGGCCGCCCGGCCTGGACCCAGGCGGTGAGCATCGCCACGCTGAGCTCCGGCTCCTCCTCGTTGAGGGCGCCGAGCACGGCCAGGCAGGCGCGGAGGTCCGCCACGACCCCCGATCCGCGCTGCAGCTGCGGGGACAGACGGCGCATCAGCTCCGTTCTGCGCTCCTCGGCCCATACGCTGATGAGCGCGTCCTTGCGCGGGAAGTAGTTGAAGAAGGTGCCACGCGCGATGTCCGCGTGTTCCGCGATCTCCGCGACGGACGTGTCCGCATACCCCTTGCGACCGAACAGGGTCTTGGCCGAGGTGTAGACGCGCTCCCTGGCGCGCTCCTTGTTGCGGGCCCGCCGCGAGGTCACGGCCGTCGGGGCGTCTGAGGGTCGACGCACACAGGCCTCCAGATGACATCGTCGCTGCTGCACTGGAGTGCATTGATGTGCCCCAACTCAAACATAGGGCGAAGTCCATGTCAACGGACGGCACCGCCCCGGACCTGGCCGGATGAAGACCTGCACACAGGACCTCCACCGTCGCAGCGGGCACCCATGTACTCGAATACATTTTTAGCCCCCTAGCCATTCAGTGGACTTGAGTGTATGTTTGAGCCATCGAGCCCGGACCGACCCGGCCGGGCCTGCCCCAGGGGGAGGCATCCCATGACGACCCGTCCCCGCGCCCGGCCGAACGTGCCGGCGCCGCACCGTCCGGACCTGCGCGGCCGCACCGCCGAACTGGCCGCGGTGCACACCCAGGTGCTGGAGGGCCCCTCGCCCCGCGCGACCGAGGCCCAGCACACCAAGGGCAAGCTGACGGCGCGCGAGCGGATCGCGCTGCTGCTGGACGAGGGCTCCTTCCAGGAGGTGGAGCCGCTGCGCCGGCACCGCGCCCAGGGCTTCGGCCTGGAGGCGAAGCGGCCGCACACCGACGGCGTCGTCACCGGCTGGGGCACCGTGCACGGCCGGACGGTCTTCGTCTACGCACACGACTTCCGGATCTTCGGCGGCGCCCTCGGCGAGGCCCACGCCCAGAAGATCCACAAGATCATGGACATGGCGCTGGCCACCGGAGCGCCGCTGGTGTCGCTCAACGACGGCGCCGGCGCCCGCATCCAGGAGGGCGTCACCGCCCTCGCCGGGTACGGCGGCATCTTCCGCCGCAACACCAAGGCCTCCGGCGTGATCCCGCAGATCTCCGTGATGCTCGGCCCCTGCGCCGGCGGCGCCGCCTACTCCCCCGCGCTCACCGACTTCGTCTTCATGGTCCGCGGCATCTCGCAGATGTTCATCACCGGCCCGGACGTCGTCCAGGCCGTCACCGGCGAGCAGATCACCCACAACGGCCTCGGCGGCGCGGACGTCCACGCCGGCGTCTCCGGCGTGTCCCACTTCGCCTACGACGACGAGGAGACCTGCCTCGCCGACGTGCGGCACCTGCTCTCCCTCTTACCGCAGAACAACCGCGAGTTCCCGCCCGCCGAGCCGTGCACCGACCCGGAGGACCGGCCCTGCGAGGCGCTGCTCGACCTCGTCCCCGCGGACGGCAGCCGCCCCTACGACATGCGCACCGTCATCGAGGAGGTCGTCGACGACGCCGACCACCTGGAGATCCAGCCCACCTGGGCCACCAACGTCATCTGCACCCTGGCCAGGATCGGCGGCAGCGTCGCCGGCATCGTCGCCAACCAGCCGCACGCCCTGGCCGGCGTCCTCGACATCCACGCGAGCGAGAAGGCCGCACGCTTCGTCCAGATGTGCGACGCCTTCAACATCCCGATCGTCACCCTGGTGGACGTCCCCGGCTTCCTGCCCGGAGTCGACCAGGAGCACGAGGGCATCATCCGGCACGGCGCCAAACTGCTCTACGCGTACTGCAACGCCACCGTGCCGAGGATCCAGCTGATCCTGCGCAAGGCCTACGGCGGCGCCTACATCGTCATGGACTCCCGCTCCATCGGCGCCGACCTCTCCTACGCCTGGCCCACCAACGAGATCGCCGTGATGGGCGCCGAGGGCGCCGCCAACGTGATCTTCCGCCGCGACATCGCCGCGGCCGAGGACCCGGAGGCCGTGCGCGCGCAGAAGGTCAAGGAGTACGAGAGCGAGCTGATGCACCCGTACTACGCGGCCGAGCGCGGCCTCGTGGACGACGTCATCGACCCGGCGCGCACCCGCGCCGTGCTCGCCCGGGCCCTGGCGATGCTCCGCCTCAAGCACGCCGACCTGCCGAGCCGCAAGCACGGCAACCAGCCGGTGTGACGGCGCAGCGGACCGGGTCGCCGGCGGCGCTGCGCGTCCTGCGGGGCAACCCCGACCCGGAAGAACTCGCCGTACTCACCGCCCTGGTGGCGGCCCTCGCGACCCGCCGGACGGCCGACCGGCCCGACCGGCCCGTCCCCGACCGCCCCGCCTGGGACCGCACCGAACGCCACCGCCCCTCCTGGCTGACCGCACGGGGGCGCACTTCCAGGGAGCAGCCATGGACGGCACCGACCGCTCCGTGATCGACCGCACCAGAACCTGTCTGGCCCTGCACCGCGCGAGCTGGGGCAGTGAGCTCGACCCCGACGAGGCCGCCCGCGCCGCCTGGCGCCTCCACCGAACGACCGAGCAACTCCTTGCCCTGACCGAGGAGTTGCTGGCCGACAGCACCGAGAACGGCACATCGCACAGTCAGAGAACACCTGAGGGAGGGATCCGATGAGCAAGTTCCTGGAACGTCTGAAAGCCTTCGGCGAGACCGAGGCGATCGTCTTCAACGGCGTGCCCACCAGCTACGCCGAGCTCGCCGGGCGCACCGCCGACTGGCGGGCCCACCTGGCCGGGAACGGCGTCCGCGCCGGGCAGGTCGTGGTGGTGGAGGGCGCCAGCAGCGTCGAGGCCTGTGCGGCCCTGCTCGCCCTGGTCGAGCTGTCGGCCGTGGTGGTGCCGCTGACGCCGCTGCCCGCCGCCAAGCGGGCGGAGTTCCACGAGATCGCCGAGGTGGAGGCGGTCGCCACCGTCCGGCCCGACGGCTCGCGGGAGTTCGAGCGGACCGGCCGCACGGCCGGCCACGAGCTGTACGGCCGGCTGCGCGCCGCGGGCGTGCCGGCCCTGGTGCTGTTCAGCTCGGGCACCACCGGCCGGTCGAAGGCGACCGTGCTGGACTTCTCCAGGATCCTCGCCAAGTACGGCGAGCCGACCCGGCCGGCCCGCACGCTGGCCTTCCTGAACCTGGACCACATCGGCGGCATCAACACCCTGCTGCACACCCTCAGCCAGGGCGGCACGCTGGTGACCGTCGCCGAGCGGACGGCGGACACGGTCTGCGCGGCCGTCGCCGCCCACCGGGTCCAGGTGCTGCCCACCACGCCGACCTTCCTCAACATGCTGCTGATCTCGGGTGCGTACCAGCGCCACGACGTCAGTGCGCTGAGGCTGATCACCTACGGCACCGAGCCGATGCCGCTGCGGACCCTGCAGGCGCTGAAGAAGGCGCTGCCCGCGGTGCGGTTCAAGCAGACCTACGGCCTGTCCGAGCTGGGCATCATGCCCACCAAGTCGAAGAGCGACGACAGCCTGTGGGTGAAGCTCGGCGGCGAGGGCTTCGACCACCGGATCGTCGACGGCATCCTGTGGATCCGCTCCGACATGGCGATGCTCGGGTACCTCAACGCGCCGGCGCCGTTCGACGCGGAGGGCTACTTCAACACCCAGGACGCGGTGGAGACCGACGGCGAGTACGTGCGCATCCTCGGCCGGAAGTCGGAGATCATCAACGTCGCGGGCGAGAAGGTGTACCCCAGCGAGGTCGAGAACGTCCTGCTGGAGATCCCGGGCATCGCCGAGGCGACCGTCTCGGGCCGGCCCAGCCACGTGACCGGCATGGTCGTCAAGGCGACCGTCAAGCTCGCCGCTCCCGCCGAGCGCGCGGACGTCGTCCGGGCGGTGCGCGAACACTGCGGCCGTCGGCTGGAGGCGTTCAAGGTGCCGGTGGTCGTCGAGATCTCCGA
Organism: Kitasatospora arboriphila; assembly: GCF_039528095.1. Lineage (NCBI taxonomy): Bacteria > Bacillati > Actinomycetota > Actinomycetes > Kitasatosporales > Streptomycetaceae > Kitasatospora > Kitasatospora arboriphila. The sequence goes on along the minus strand of NZ_BAAALD010000020.1, from coordinate 10,837 downwards.
CGCCGACCAGCACTCGGACCGGTTCAAGAAGATCCGGAGCGCCGCGTGAGCGCGCTGCCGGAGCGGTCCGACGGGCCGGCCGTGCCGAAGGTCGCGGTGGTCAGCGGCGGCAGCCGCGGGCTGGGCCGCACGCTGGTCGAGCGGCTGCTCGCCGACGGCTGGCGGGTGGCGACGTTCAGCCGCAGCGCCAACGCCTTCACCACGGCGATGACCGAGGAGTACCCGGGCTCCTTCCACTGGGAGCGGGCCGACCTCGGCGAGCCGGACGCGATGCGGGTCTTCGTCCGCACCGTGGGCCGCCTGTTCGGCCGGGTCGACCTGCTGGTCAACAACGCCGGCGTGCTCCACCAGGAGCTGCTGCTGACCACACCGCCCAAGCAGATCGACTCGCTCGTCACCAACAACCTCACCTCGCCGATCCTGCTCACCCAGGCCTGCGCCCGACTGATGACCCGTCACGGCGGCGGCAACATCATCAACATCTCGTCCATCAACGCCATCCGCGGCTTCCGCGGGGTCTCGGTGTACGCCGCGGCCAAGGCCGGCCTGGACGGCTTCAGCCGCAGCCTGGCGCGCGAGCTCGGCACCTTCAACATCCGGGTGAACTCCATCGTCCCCGGCTTCTTCGACAGCGACATGACCGCGGACGTCACCGAACGCAACCGCGAGAAGATCCAGCACCGCACCCCCCTCGGCCGGCTCGGAACGGCCGAGGAGATCGCCGACGCGATCCTCTTCCTCACCTCCGCCCGCGCGCACTTCGTGACCGGGCAGTCCCTCGTCATCGACGGAGGTATCACATGCTGACCCCCACCGAGATCCGTGAGCTGATCGAGCGCGAGGCCCGCGCCCTGCTGCTCGACGCCGACAACGACGCCGCTGCCGCCGACGACAGCGAGGACCTGACGGAGCTCGGCTTCAACTCGCTGACCCTGGCGCAGCTGCTGATCGAGCTGGAGATGCAGCTCGGCGTCGACCCCTTCGAGGACGGCGTCTCGATCACCGACATGCGCACCATCGGCGACCTGGCGCAGGCCTACACCGTGGCCCTGGGCGCCGAGCCGGCGACCGCCTCCGCGGGGGCCTGACGCCGTGGCCACCGACCAGCAGCTGCTGCTGCACTCCATCGACGACTACCTCGGCCCCGGCGAGACCCGCTTCTTCTCCCGCGGCTACCAGCGGGCGGGGTACCGCGTCCACGGCCTGCACGTCACCCCGGCCGGCCCGGCCGGCTCCGCCTCGGCCACCTCGACCGCCTCCGGCGCCGAACCGGGTGTGCGCGGCACGCTCGACCTCCGCTACCCGGCGGACTGGTCCCGCAAGAAGGACGGCACCGACCTGCGTCCGCACCTCAGCACCGTCGACGCGCTGGTGCTGGGCGTCCAGCTCGCCGAGCTCCACCTGGCGCACGCCTACGGCCTCGGCGAGGCCGAGCGGCGCACCGTGCGCCTGGCCAAGGTGGTGCTGCGGGCCGGCACCGCCCCGCAGGAGGACCTCACCGGCGTGCCGCTCTCGGCCCGGCTGCGCAGCACCGAGCCGGCCGGCGCGCGGTACCGCTCCGTCCACGAGTGCGCCGTCGGCAACCTGCGGGTGCGCGTCGAGACCGAGCACCCGATCGTCGAACGGGCCGCCGAGGAGGCCCGCTTCGGCAGCCTCGACGCGGCGCTCGGCCGCGGCGAGTACCGCTTCTACGGCGCCGGCTTCAAGTACCGCCACCACGAGATCACCGACGTGGCGGTGGACAACCGCGAGCACGGCGCCACCGCCCTCGTCCGCTTCACCCGCAGAGCCGGCGCGCCCGCCCCGGTCGACGGCATCGCCGCCGGCGACCGTCCCACCGTCAGCCTGATCGACTGCTTCGTCGTCAACCTCCAGCTGGCGCAGGTGCTGATGTACGAGCTCGACGGGCTCAGCCGCGCCGACAGCAACACGCTCTGGATGATGCAGACGGTGCTGACCGCCCCCGAGGAGGAGCCCGCGGTCGAACTCGTCGAGGGCCGGCCGTTCACCACCCGGGCCGCCCTGACCGGCCGCCGGCTGCTGCCGCTGCGCGGCGGCACCTGGCGCAACGTCGAACTGAGCGGCGGCCTGGCCGGCATCGGCATGCGCTGCTCCTTCGCCCACGAGCTGCCCGCGCACATCGCCGCGACCGCCCGCTGACCCCCGGCACCCGCCGCATCCCACAAGGAGCCACCACCATGCGCATCTCCATCTCCGGCACCTACTCCGCGGGGAAGACCTCCACCGCGATCGCCCTCTCGCACCTCACCGGCATCCCCCGCTCGCCCGCCAGGACCATCCGCGAGATCATGCCGGACGCCGTCCCGGGCAAGGCGCTGACCGAGGTCACCCCGGCCGAGTACGTCCAGCTGGCCGTCCGCCGGCACGTCGGCCGGGCCGTCAACGAGGCGCTGCTCGGCGGCAGCTTCATAGCCGACGGCTCCTCGCTGCAGGAGTGGATATACGCCGCCGTCCGGGTCGAGTTCGGCATGGACCCGGGCGCGGCCGAGAACGGCCACCCGCCCCGGCAGGACGCCGAGATGGCCTTCTTCGAGCAGGTCACCGCCCAGCTCGGCCACTACTTCAAGCAGCACGTGAAGGAGTCGTTCGACGGCTTCGTGCACCTCACCAACGAGCTGAAGCTCTCCGCCGACGGCCACCGGCCGATGAACGAGCGCTTCCGCGCCACCTGCGACGCGATGCTCCTCGCCGCCCTCGACGAGCTGGAGGTCCCGTACTTCGTGGTCTCCGGCACCCCGCACGAGCGGCTGGAGAAGATCGTCGCCCACTTCGACCTGCCGACGGTCTGCACCGTGGACGAGGCCGTCGCCCGCGCCCAGGCCGAGTACGCCCGGATCGACTGGCGCCTGGAGCAGGAACGCTCCAAGGCCGCTGCCGCATAGGGCAAGCCGATAGGGGCGCGTGGGGGTACCTCCCGGCCGAAGGCTGGGGGAGAACTGCGCAATTCGGATGCGGGCCGCCGTACAGATCACGGCTCGGCCCATGCAGTCCGCATCACCACCCCCGGGCCGCGCAGTTTCCCGCGCCCCTGAAACCACCGCTCCACCGATAGACGCGAACCCCCGAAGGGACCCACTGCCATGTCTCTCACCCGGAACGGGGCCGCCGCCGGTCCGGCCGCCACCGCGGCCCCCGCGGCCGACCCGGCCCCCTACGCCAAGCGCTGGCTGATGCTGCCGGTGATCCTGGCGGCCATGTTCATGGCCCAGTTCGACCTGTACGTGGTCAACGTCGCGGCCCCGTCCCTGGAGCACGACCTCTCCGCCGGTCAGGCCGCGCTCGAACTCATCGTCGCCGGCTACGCGTTCACCTACGCCAGCGGCCTGATCACCGGCGGTCGGCTGGGCGACCTGTACGGCTCCCGGGCGGTCTTCCTGACCGGCACGGTCGCCTTCACCATCGCCTCGGTGCTGTGCGGCATCGCCCAGTCGCCGGGCCAGCTGGTGGCGGCGCGGCTCGTCCAGGGCCTGACCGGCGCCGCGATGGTGCCGCAGGTGCTCGCACTGATCACCGCGACCTTCCCGCCGGCGGAGCGGGCCCGGGCGCTGTCCTGGTTCGGCGTCACCGTCGGCGTCGGTGCGGTCGCCGGCCAGGTGCTCGGCGGTGCGCTGCTGGAGGCGGACGTCGCCGGCCTCGGCTGGCGGGTCATCTTCCTGGTCAACCTGCCGATCGGCCTGGTCATGCTGGGCTTCGCGGCGCGGCTGCTGCCGCACCGCAAGCCCACCGGGAAGCCCTCGCTCGACCCGGTCGGTGCGATCGGCGTCCCGGTGAGCCTGGCGCTGGCGCTCGTCCCGCTCATCCTCGGCCGGATCCAGGGCTGGCCGGCCTGGACCTGGGTCAGCCTGGTCGCCTCGGTGCCCGCGATGGCCCTGACGCTGCTCTGGGAGCGCGGCCTGGCCCGGCGCGGCGGCCAGCCGCTGCTCAACCTGTCGCTCTTCTCCGACCGGGCGTTCAGCCGCGGTCTGGTGGTCAGCATCGCCACCTTCGCCGGCTTCTTCAGCTTCATGTTCACCCTGACCCTGGTGCTCCAGTCGGGTCTGGGTCTGAAGCCGCTCGCCGCCGGGTTCGTCTTCACCCCGCTCGGCCTGGCGTTCTCCGGCGCGTCGATCGCCTCCCAGCGGATCACCGCCAAGTACGGCAGCCGCATGATCACCACCGGCGGCTCGATCGCGGCGGTCGGCTTCGTCGCCCTGCTGATCGTGCTGGGCGTCTCGGGCGACCACACCAGCCCGGCCCGGCTGATCGGCCCGATGGTGCTGATCGGCCTCGGCAACGGCCTGGCCGTGCCGGCCCTGGTCGGCTCGGTGCTGGCCGGTGTCCGCCCGCAGCAGGCCGGCGCCGCGGCCGGTGTGCTCACCACCGCGCAGCAGTTCGCGAGCGCCGCCGGCGTCGCCGCGATCGGCTCGGTCTTCTTCGCCGCCCTCGGCACCCCGAAGGGCGTCGGCTCCTACGCCACCGCCTTCCAGTGGGTCGGCGTGATCGACCTGGTGCTGGTGCTGATCGCCGCCGCCGTCAGCCTCGCCCTGCCCCGCCCCGCCCGCACCGCCAAGTAGCCACCGCCCCGCGGGTGCGGCCGCCCCGAGCGGCCGCACCCCACCACCCGGACACCGTCCGGAGAGGACACCTCATGACCACCGTCCCGCAGGGGACCACCCCCGAGGCACGCAAGCAGAAGATCGCCCTGCTGTTCGAGAACATCATCACCAAGGGCGAGCTGGACCTCGCCGACGAGCTGTTCCACGAGGACTTCCACTGGCCGCAGTTCGGCCTGCACGGCCCGGAGGGCGTCCGGGCGTGGGTGCGGGCCTTCCGTACCGCCTTCCCGGACATGGACGACACCGTCCAGGAGCAGTGGGCCGAGGGCGACACGGTGATCACCCGCGTCCGCTGCATCGGCACCCAGCTCGGCCCGTTCCGGGGCGCGCCGCCGAGCGGCAGCACGGCGGACTTCACCGCCATCGGCATCGACCACTTCGAGGGCGACAAGGTGATCTCCCGCTCGGCGCACTTCGACATCGCCGACCTGATGCGCCAGCTCGGCCACACCACCCTCGAGGTCCCGGCCGTCAACAACCCCTGACCCGTCGGACTCCCCCGGTCCGGCACCACGTCGGACGTCCCGTCGGACACCCCCGGTCCGACTCCTCGTCCGGCACCGCCCGCCGGGCCCCGACCGGCCCCGCTGCCGGCACGCCCCCCCCCCCCCGCCCGGGCCCCCCCCCCCCCCGCCCCCTCGGCACCCGTCCCCCACGCCCGACCACTCGACCGCCGGTGCCCCGCCACCCGGCCCGACAGGACCCCCAGGAGAGAAGGCATGAAGCCGCCGCCATTCGCCTACTGCCGGCCGGAGACGGCCGAGGAAGCCGTCCACCGGCTCACCGAGTACGGACCTGACGCCCGCGTCCTCGCCGGCGGCCAGAGCCTGCTCCCGCTGCTCAACCGCCGCCTGCTGCGCCCCACCGCGCTGGTCGACGTCGGCCGGATCGCCGCCCTGCGCGGCACCGGCCGGCACGGTGGCGCCCTGCACATCGGGGCGCTCACCACCCACGCCGACCTCGAACGGGCCGCCGACCCCCACCTCCGGGCGGCCCTGCCGGTCGTCCCCGAGACCGCCCGGCTGATCGGCCACCTGCCGGTCCGCCTCCGCGGGACGATCGGCGGCAGCCTCGCGCACGCCGACCCGGCCGCCGAGTGGTGCCTGCTCGCCGAACTCCTCGACGCCGACCTGCACGCCCTCGGCCCGGCCGGTGAACGCACCGTCCCGGCAGCGGAGTTCTTCACCGGCGCGCACCGCACCGCGCTCACGCCGGGCGAACTGCTCACCGGCGTCCGCATCCCCCGCCCCGCCCCCACCGCGGCCGTCGCCGAGTACGGCTTCCAGCCGGGCAGCCTCCCGCTGGCCGCCGCCGCGGCCGAGCTCGTGCTCGACGACGACGGCCGGATCACCGCCGCACGGATCGCCGTCGGCGGCGCCGAGGACCGCCCCGTCCGCTCGGCCGCCGCCGAACAGGCGCTGCTCGGCGGCGCCCCCGACACCCGACTGCTCGACCACGCTGCCGGCCTGGCCGCCAAGGCGCTCGCGCCCGGGGCGGACCACCGGGCGGGCGCCGGCTACCGCCGCGACCTCGCCCGCACCCTCGTCCACCGGGCCCTGGCCGGCTCCCTCGCCCGTTGCACGCCCCGACTCCGGCCCCGGTTCGAGGCCCGACTCCAGGAGGCTTCCGCGCCATGACCACCCCCGTTCCGCTGGAGCTCACCGCCAACGGGGCCGCGCACACGCTGGCCGTCGATCCGAGGCGCAGCCTCGCCGACGTGCTCCGCCGCGATCTCCGGCTCACCGGCACCACGGTCGGCTGCGAGACCGGGGCGTGCGGCTCGTGCACCGTCCTCGTCGACGGCGAGGCCGTCCGCTCCTGCCTGATGCTCGCCGTCCAGGCCGACGGCACCGCGGTCGAGACCGTGGAGTCCCTCGCCGAGGGCGCCGGGCCGGACGCCGAACTCGGTTCCCTGCAGCGCTCGTTCAAGGAGCACTTCGCCCTGCAGTGCGGGTTCTGCACCCCCGGCTTCCTGATGCTCACCACGGCCCTGCTCCGCAAGGAGCCGGACGCCGACCGGGCACGCATCACCGAGTGCGCCGCCGCCAACCTGTGCCGCTGCACCGGGTACGAGCCGATCGTCGACGCCGTCGAGGCGGTCGCCCGCCGCGGCGCCATCGCCCTGGAGGACGCGTGAACGCCATCGGAGCCTCCGTCCCGCGACTGGAGGACGACCGGCTGCTGCGCGGTCTCGGCCGCTTCCACGACGAGATCGTCCGGCCCGGCCAGTTGTGGCTGCGCGTCGTCCGCTCGCCCGTCGCGCACGCCCGGATCCGCGGCATCGACACGGCCGCCGCGGCGGCGCACCCCGGCACGGTCGCCGTCCTGACCGCCGCCGACCTCGCCGGGATGCCCCCCGTCCCGGTCCGCCAGCCCGCCCCCGGCATCGACTTCACCCCCTACCTCCAGTCCGCCCTGGCCGACGGCCACGTCCGCTACGTCGGCGATCCCGTCGCCGCCGTCCTCTCCGAGGACCCGTACCTCGCCGAGGACGCGGCCGAGCTCGTCGCCCTCGACCTGGAGGAGCTGCCGGTCTCCCTCGACGCCCGCACCGGCGCCGACCTGCACCCCGAGAGCTGGCGCGGCGCCGGCGCCACGGTCGGCACGGTCGACTTCGCGTACGGCGACGTCGACGCCGCCTTCGCCGCGGCCGCGCACACCGTCACCACCGACCTGCGGGTCGGCCGGCACAGCGGCACCCCGCTGGAGACCCGCGGCCTGGTCGCCGACTGGGACGCCCGGGCCCGCCGGATGACCGTCTGGGGCGCCACCAAGGTCCCGTACGTCAACCGGCGGATCACCGCGCAGATGCTCGGCCTGGCGGAGCACCAGATCCACATGCTGGAGACCGACGCCGGCGGCAGCTTCGGCATCCGCGGCGAGTTCTACCCCGAGGACCTGCTCGTCCCGCTGCTCGCGCTGCGGACCGGACGGCCCGTCAAGTGGACCGAGGACCGCACCGAACACCTCGTCGCGGCCAACCACGCCCGCGAGCAGGAGCACCGCATCGAGCTCGCCTTCGACGCGGAGCACCGCCTGCTCGGCCTGCGCGGCGAGGCCTGGATGGACACCGGCGCCTACGTCCGCACCCACGGCGCCGTGGTCGCCGTCCTCACGTCCGCCATGATGTCCGGCCCCTACCGGATCCCGGCCTGCCGCAGCCGCGTCCACGTCGTCACCACCAACAAGACCCCGGTCGGCACCTACCGCGCGCCCGGCCGGTTCCAGCACAACTTCGTCCGCGAGCACGCCATGGACCTCGCCGCCGACCGCCTCGGCGTCGACCCGGTCGAGCTGCGCCGGATCAACCTGCTGCACGGCGGCGAACTCCCCCAGCAGCGCCCGCTGCACATCTTCGGCGCGCCGATGCTCCTCGACGGCAAGGACCACCTGGACCACTTCGACAAGTCCCGGGAACTCTTCGGCTACGAGGCGTGGCGCGAGGAGGCCCGGCAGGCCCGGACGCAGGGGCGGCTGGTCGGCGCCGGCTGCGCGGTGATCCTGGAGAAGGCCGGCCTCGGCCACGACAGCGCCGTCGTCGACATCGGGGCGACCGGCGCGATCCGCGTCGCCATGGGCGGCGCCAACGTCGGCCAGGGCGTGGAGACCGTCATGGCCCAGATCGTCGCCGAGGAGTTCGACGTCCCCACCGGGTCCGTCGCGGTGGTGCTCTCCGACACCGACATCCTCGCGGACGGCTCCGGTACCTTCGCCAGCCGGACCACGGTCGTCGGCGGCACGGCGGTGAAGCTGGCCGCCGAACAGGTCCTCGCCAAGGCGCGTCGGGTCGCGGCCGTGCTCCTCGGCGCCGAGCCCGAGCAGCTCGTCGTCCACGCCGGCTGCCTCGCCGTCGACGGCGAACCCGAACGCCGGATCGCCCTCGGCCAGGTCGCCGCCGCCTGCTACACCCCGCAGTTCGTCCGCACCGGCGAGGAGCCCGGCCTGATCGGCCGCGGCACCTACGCGGCCGGCGCGATGACCTACCCCTACGGCGCGCACTACGCACAGGCCGAGGTCGACCCCGGCACCGGGGCCGTCAGACTGCTGCGCTACGCCGTCAGCTACGAGATCGGACGGGCCGTCAACCCGGCACTGGTGCACGCCCAGATCCTCGGCGGCACCGTCCAGGGCATCGGCGGCACCCTGCTGGAGGACTTCCGCTACGACGAGCGGGGCCTGCCGCTCGCCACCACCCTCGACGAGTACCGCTGGCCGCGCGCCGGCGACCTGCCCGACATCCAGGTCGAGATCTTCGAGGACGCCCCCGCCCCCGGCAACCCGCTCGGCGTCCGGGGCGCCGGCGAGGGCGGCACCGCGGGCGTCGGCGCCGCCGTGGCCAACGCCGTCCGCGACGCACTCGGGCTCACCGGCACCGTCGGCGCCCTGCCCCTGCACCCCGACCGGGTGATGGCCCTGATCCGTGCCACCGACGAGGAGGAAGAAGCGATATGACACGCCACCGGATGGTTCCGGAGTGGCTGGACCCGGACGAGTGGAGCGAGACCCCGCCGGAGGACACCGGAGCCGTACCCCCACCCGACCCCGCCGCCCTCGCCGCCGCCGGCCCGGCCGGACGGACGGCCCTGCTCGTGGACTACCTGCGGCGCGAAGCGGCCGCCCTGCTGCAGACCGAGTCGGAGCGCATCGACGCCACCCGCCCGCTCACCAGCATCGGCATCGGGTCGATGATGGGCCTGGAGCTCCAGCAGCGCATCCGCGAAGCGACCGGCGTGGAACTCGACCTGCCCGCCGTGCTCCGCTCGCCCGACCTCACCGCGCTCGCCGCCGACCTGGCGGACGCCCTCGCGGACGCGCCCGCCCGGCCCCTCGCCGCACCGGCAGGCACCGGGTGAGCGCCGCCGACGGGCACCGGGTGAACGCCGCCGCGGCGGCACCGCTCGGCGACGGCCGGGTGGACCTCTGGCTGCTCCGCCAACCCCACCCCGACGACATCACCGGCGCCCTCGACCTCTCCGAACTCGACGAACGCGAACTCGCCCGGGCCAGCGCCTGCCGCCGCCAGACCGGCGGATTCCTCTACGCCTCCGCCCACATCGCGCTGCGCCGGCTCCTCGGCGCCTACCTCCACCACCCCGCCGCCGAACTGGAGTTCGCCCGGCAGCCGTGCCCCTGCTGCGACAAGCCGCACGGCCGGCCGACACTCTCCGTCCCGGACTCCGCCGTGCACTTCTCGCTCTCCCACAGCAGCGGGATGGCCCTGGTCGGCATCGCCTCCGCCCCGATCGGGGTGGACGTCGAACAGGTACCCCGCGCCTCGACCGTCGAGGTGTGCTCGACCGCGATCCACCCCGACGAGCGGACCGAGATCGAGGCCGTCCCGCAGCCGCTCCGCCGGGCCGCCTTCGGCCAGCTGTGGACCCGCAAGGAGGCCTACCTCAAGGGACTCGGCACAGGACTCGGCCGCCCGCTCGCCGAGGACTACCTCGGCGCCGACGCCGCAGCCTGGCCGCCGGGCTGGACGGTCGTCGACATCCCCTGCGGCCCCCGCCACACCGGCGCCGCCGCCGTCCGCACCGAGACACCGCTCGCCGTCTCCCCCCGCTGGATCCCCATCGAGAGCCTCTACACCGGCGCCACCGTCGACCTCTCCCACCTCGCCGCCTGACGGCACACGGGTCGTCGACTCACGCGCCCGGGACCCGCCGTCCCACCTTCCCATCAGCCTTCGGAGGACCGCCCCACATGCAGGACATCGCCCCACGACTGCACGCCTGGCACGCGTCCGGGCGCTCCTTCGCCGTGGCCACCGTCGTCGGCGTCTCCGGCAGCGCCCCCCGCGACCCCGGCGCCGCCCTCGCCGTCGACGAGACCGGCGAGGCGATCGGCTCGGTCTCCGGCGGCTGCGTCGAGAGCGCCGTCTACGACCTCTGCCAGCAGGCGATCCGCACCGGCGAACCCGCCCTGGAACGCTTCGGCTACAGCGACGAGGACGCCTTCGCCGTCGGCCTCACCTGCGGCGGCATCCTCGACGTCCTCGTCCAGCCGGTGGTGCCCGGCACCGACCCCGCGATCGACACCGGCATCGCGTACATCGCCTCCGGCACCCCCGTCGCCCTCGCCCGGATCGTCTCCTGCCCCGACGCCCTGCTCGGCGCCGCCGTCGCCGTCACCGCCGACGGGTCCACCGCGAGGCGCCTGCCCCTTCCGCTGGAGCGCTCGATCGTCGCCGAGGCCCGCGCCATGCTCGACGCCGGCCGCAC
>NZ_BAAALD010000019.1:8050-103839 GCF_039528095.1 Kitasatospora arboriphila | reverse complement strand
GCCGCCGGCCGCACCCCGCCCGGGTCGTCCCCGAGGGCGCCGAAGGGCGCGGCGGTCGGCAGCGGGCGGACGGCCGGCGGGTCCTGCCGCTCGGGCTCCGGGGCCGGGACGGCGGCAGGGGCAGGGGCGGCAGCGGGAGCCGGGGCCGCCTCCGGTCGTGCGTCGGCGGCCGGCTCCGTCACGGCGGCCGGACCGGCCGGTGACCCGGTCTCCAGCAGGGCGGTCGGCAGCAGCACCACGGCGGTGGTGCCGCCGTACGCGGAGGGCCGCAGCGACACCCGGACGCCGTGCCGGCGGGCGAGGCGGCTGACCACGAAGAGGCCGAGCCGGTCGCTGTCGAAGAGGTCGACCTGCTCGGAGGCCTCGATCCGGCGGTTGGCGTCGGCCATCGCCTCGGGGCCCATGCCGAGGCCGCGGTCCTCGATCTCCACGGCGTAGCCGTTGCCGACCTGCTCGCCGCGGACGTGCACCCTGGTGTGCGGCGGCGAGAAGCCGGTGGCGTTCTCGACGAGTTCGGCGACCAGGTGGGTGAGGTCGGCGACGGCCTGCCCGGAGACCGCCGCGGGCGGCAGCCGGTGCACCTCGACCCGGGCGTACTCCTCGACCTCGGCGACGGCGGCCCGCACCACGTCCATCAGCGGGACGGGCTTGCGCCAGGCCCGCCCGGGGGCCGCCCCGGAGAGGATGATCAGGCCCTCGGCGTGGCGGCGCATCCGGGTGGTGAGGTGGTCCAGGCGGAAGAGGTCGGCCAGCTCGGCCGGGTCCTCGGTACGGCGCTCCATCGCGTCCAGCAGGGTGAGCTGGCGGTGCACCAGCACCTGGCTGCGCCGGGCGAGGTTGACGAACACGCCGGACACCCCGGACAGCACCTCGGCGCGCTCCACCGCGGCGGTGACTGCGGCCCGCTGCACCCGGCCGAGGGCGCCGTGCACCTGGCCGATCTCGTCGCCGCCGTGCGGCCGCCGCGGCGCCTCGGCGGCGATGTCGATCTCCTCGCCGGCGCGCAGCCGCCGCATGGTCGCGATCAGGGTGCCGCCGGCGAGTTCGAGGGCGGAGTTGCGCAGCCGGACGAGTTCGGTGACCAGGCCGCGACCGATCTGGACGGAGATCAGCAGCGAGGCGAGCACGGCGGCGAGGCCGAGCAGCACGGCGAGCCCGGCCGGGGTGAACAGCCCGAGCGCGTACGGGTCGGAGCGTTCGGCGGCGGCGCTGCCGGCGGCCCGTTCCACGTCGGCCAGGCCGCGGGCGGTGGCGTCGGCGAGGTCCGCCCAGCGGTCGGCGGGCGCGGCCTGCAGGGCGCCGCGGCCGTCGGGGGCGTCCCGGACGGCGTCCTCCAGGCGCGCGAGTTCGCGGTAGTCCGCGCCGCCGGTGACGGCCTGCAGGGCGGAGCGGTCGGCCGGGCGCAGGTCACGCGAGGCGGTCTGCTCGAAGAGCCGCCGGGCGTAGACGGCGGCGCCGAAGTCGCGCCGCTGGGGCTCGTCGAGACGGCTTGCGGCCTGGCCGGCCCGCAGCAGACTGTCCTCCCGGGCGAGCAGTTCGCGGGCCCGGGAGAACTCCAGCAGCACCCGGGCGTCGGAGGCGACCCGGTGGTCCTGCAGGGCGGTGACCGAACCGGTGACCTCCAGGGCGCGGTCGATCGCGGCGGTGTAGGCGGCGTACGTCTCGGGCCAGCCGGCCTGGTGCTGGAGGACCTTGGCGCGCAGCGCGGGCAGGGCGGCGACGGCGGCGGTGAGTTCGTCGACCCGGCCGGCGGTCTCGTCACCGAGGCCCTCGGCGTCGGCCCGGTTGTAGCCGTCGGCGAGGTGCAGCGGGGCGGCGGCCCGGTCGGTCGCGGCGGCGGCCTCGCGCAGCGCGTTCTCCCGGCCGGGCGGCCCGCCGGCCAGCAGCTGCCCGGCGGCGGTGCGTTCGGCCTGCAGGCCGGTGACGGTGGCGGCGACGGGGTCGAGCACCGTCCGGGTGACGACCTTGAGGTGCAGGGTGTCCCAGACGCCGCGGGCCGTGGTGACGGTGGCGAAGGACCAGAGCGCCAGCACGGAGACGACCGGCACCATCAGCAGGGCGACGATCCTGGCGCGGACGGTGCGGGGGCGCAGCCGCAGCCCGCCGGAGCGGGCCGGGGCCGCCGGCGGTGCGGGGTGGCCGTGGGCGTCGGCGGCCTCCTCCCGGGCCTGTGGGCCGCGGTGCCGGCCGGCGGGCCCGGTCGGGCCGGGGCTGTGTCCGGCGGAGCTCGGCCCGGTGGCCGGTGCGGTGCGCGGTGTGCCGCGGCTTGCTCGCATGGGGCGCGGGGTCCTTTCGAGCGGTGGCGTCAGGGGCGCCCGTGACCGTGGTGGGCGGTCCTAGGCGGCGCGGTCGAGGTCGGCGGTGCCGAGGTCCTCGATGGCGAGTTCGCCGGCCTCGCGGTAGGCGGCGCGCTCCTGGGCGGTGGGGGACAGTGCGACGAACGCGGAGGTGAGGAAGAGGAAGGAGCCGAGGCCGACGGCCAGCGGGAAGACGAACTGCATCGGGGTCGCGCCGCCGAGGTCGGTGCGGGCCGGGTCCAGGTGGACGTGGACGGCGGCCATGCCGGTGTAGTGCATGCAGCTGACCGCGACGCCCATGATCAGGGCGGCGCCGCCGGCGGCCACCAGGGTGCGGATGGCGACGGCGGCCCAGAGCGCCGCGGTGGCGGCACCCACGGCGATGGCGACGGACAGCACCACGGTGGCGGGGGCGTACTCGACGGTGCCGTGCAGCCGCAGTGCGGCCATGCCGAGGTAGTGCATGGCGGCGACGCCGATGCCGGTGGTGAGGCCGCCGAGCAGGATGCTGCGGCCGCGGTGCCGGCCGTAGCCGACGGTGAAGACGCCGAGGCCGACGACGACGACGGCGACGAGCAGGCTGAGCACGGTGAGCGGGACGTCGTAGCGCAGCTCGGTGCCCTCGACGGTGAAGCCGAACATCGCGACGAAGTGCATGGTCCAGATCCCGGAGCCGATCGCGGCGGCGGCGGTGAGCAGCCAGTTGCGGCGGGACGGCCCGCTCGCGGACAGCGCCCGGAGGGTGCACCGCAGCCCGAGCGCGGCACCGACGCAGGCCATCAGGTACGACAGTGCCGGGGTCGGCCAGCCGAAGCTGACGTGGTTCATGGTTCCCATCAGGGCCTCCGAAGGACGTGACCGGACGGTCGGTCATATGCCGTTCGCACGTGCGAAGGGCTTCTCGGATGCGGTGGACGCTACCCAGCGTTCACAAATGGTCACCGGAAGATGTGAAAAGCTGCCCGTCGAACCCGGCGGGTGTGCTCGAATGGGCGGACCCCGTGTGCCGAAATGACTGATGTTCCGTCATGTCCGGTTGCGGACAGGGCTCGTACGCCGCCCTTCTGCCCGCGCACCGGCGCGGTTAGGGTCACGCCACGACGGCCCGCACGACGCGCCCCACCCGTTGCGCGGGGGCATCCCTCCCCACGGTCGCGTCGACCGTGGTGGCCCTCTCCCCACCCCTCGCGGGCCCGCGAAGGAGTCCGTTCCCCCATGCCCCCTGTCCTCTCCCGTCCCCGGACGGCCGTCACGGCGCTGGCGGTGAGCTGCGGCCTGGCGGTGTCCTGGCTGTCCGGCCTGCACAGCACCGCCACGGCCGCCACCGAGGCCACCTCCGACACCTACACCTGGAGCAACGCCAGGGTCGACGGCGGCGGCTTCGTCCCCGGCATCGTCTTCAACCAGACCGAGAAGGACCTGGTCTACGCCCGCACCGACATCGGCGGCGCCTACCGCCAGGACCCGGCCACCAAGAAGTGGATCCCGCTGCTCGACTCGGTCGGCTGGAACGACTGGAACCTCACCGGCGTCGCCTCGCTCGCCACCGACCCCGTGCAGACCAACCGGGTGTACGTCGCGGCCGGCAACTACACCAACAGCTGGGACCCGAACAACGGCGCCGTCCTGCGCTCCACCGACAAGGGCAAGACCTGGGCCCGCACCACCATGCCGTTCAAGATCGGCGGCAACATGCCCGGCCGCGGCATGGGCGAGCGGCTCGCCGTCGACCCCAACGACGACCGGATCGTCTACTTCGGCGCACCCGAGGGCAACGGCCTCTGGAAGTCCACCGACTACGGCGCCACCTGGGCCAAGGTCACCGCCTTCCCCAACGCCGGCAACTACCAGCAGGACCCCACCGACACCAGCGGCTACCTCAGCTCCAACCCGGGCGTGCTCTGGGTGACCTTCGACAAGTCCAGCGCCGCCGCGGGCGCCGCCACCAAGACGGTCTACGTCGGCGTCGCCGACAAGGAGAACAACGTCTACCGCTCCACCGACGGCGGCGCCACCTGGACCCGCCTGGCCGGCCAGCCCACCGGCTTCCTGCCGCACAAGGGCGTGCTCGACAGTGTCAACGGCTACCTCTACCTCGCCACCAGCGACACCGGCGGCCCGTACGACGGCGCCAAGGGCGACGTCTGGCGGTACGACACCAAGGCCGGCAGCTGGCTGCAGATCAGCCCGGTCAAGTCCTCCGACTCCGGCGCCTACTTCGGCTACAGCGGCCTGTCGGTCGACCGTCAGCACCCCAACGTGGTGATGGTGACCGGCTACAGCTCCTGGTGGCCGGACACCCAGATCTACCGCTCCACCGACTACGGCGCGACCTTCAAGCCGATCTGGGAGTACAACGGCTACCCGAACCGGGTCGACCACTACACCCTGGACACCACCACCTCCCCGTGGCTGAGCTGGGGCAACCACCCCTCGCCGCCGGAGGAGACGCCCAAGCTCGGCTGGATGACCGAGTCGCTGGAGATCGACCCGTTCAACTCCGACCGGATGATGTACGGCACCGGCGCCACCCTCTACGGCACCGACGACCTCACCGCCTGGGACGCCGGCTCGAAGATCACCGTCAAGCCGATGGTCGAGGGCCTGGAGGAGACCGCCGTCCAGGACCTGATCAGCCCGCCCACCGGCGCCCCGCTCATCAGCGCCCTCGGCGACATCGGCGGCTTCCGCCACACCTCGCTGACCACCACCCCGGCGATGATGTTCCAGTCGCCGAACCACGGCACCACCACCGCCCTGGACTTCGCCCAGACCAACGGCAACACCGTCGTCCGGGTCGGCAACACCTCCAGCGGCTCCACCGACAAGCACATCGCCTTCTCCAACGACAACGGCGCCAACTGGTACGCGGCGAGCAGCGAGCCGAGCGGCATCACCTCCGGCGGCACCGTCGCGCTCTCCGCCGACGGCACCCGGGTCGTCTGGTCCCCCGGCGGCGCCTCCCCCGTCGCCGGCGCCTTCGGCGGCAGTTCCTGGACGGCCGCGAGCGGCCTGCCGGCCGGCGCGAGCGTCCAGGCCGACCGGGTCAACCCCAAGAAGTTCTACGGCTACGCGGCCGGGGCCTTCTACCTCTCCACCGACGGCGGCGCCACCTTCGCCAGGACCGCGGCCACCGGCCTGCCGGCCAAGGGCAACGTCCGCTTCAAGGCGCTCACCACCACCGAGGGCGACATCTGGTTCGCCGGCGGCGCCGACGACGCCACCTACGGCCTGTGGCACTCCACCGACTCGGGCACCTCCTTCACCCGCCTCGCCGGTGTCGACAAGGCCGACAGCATCGGCTTCGGCAAGGCCGCGACCGGCACCTCCTACCCCGCGCTCTACACCAGCGCCCAGATCGGCGGCGTCCGCGGCATCTTCCGCTCCGACAACGCCGGGGCCAGCTGGGTGCGGATCAACGACGACAACCACCAGTGGGGCTGGACGGGCGCCGCGATCACCGGCGACCCGCGGGTCTACGGCCGGGTGTACGTCTCCACCAACGGCCGCGGCATCATCGTCGGCGACACCTCCGCGGTGACCACCGTCTCCCCGTCGCCCTCCGCCTCGGCCTCCGGCTCGAACCCGGCCTCGCCGTCACCGTCTGCCTCACCGTCGTCCTCGCCTTCGAGCAGCCCCAACCCCGGCTCCTCCTGCGAGGTGACCTACGCGGTCAGCAGCCAGTGGGGCGGCGGCTTCGGCGCCAACGTGACCGTCAAGAACACCGGCAGCACCGCGGTCAACGGCTGGACGCTGAAGTGGTCCTTCGCCAACGGCCAGACCGTCAGCTCGCTCTGGAACGGCGCCGTCACCCAGACCGGCGCCGACGTCACCGTCACCAACCTCGCCTACAACGGCAGCCTCCCGGCCAACGGCGGCACCACCTCGTTCGGCTTCAACGGCACCTGGACGGGCACCAACACCAAGCCCGCCACCTTCACCCTCAACAACACCCCCTGCACCGTCACATAGGCGACAGCTGAACCAGGGGCGCGTGGGGCCAACTCCCGCGCCCCTGTCGGCACACCCCTCACGCCGGGACAACCCATCAGGGGCACGGCCCATGTGCGCCTGCACCTACCTCCGGGTGAGGCGGATGCGGACGGGGCCGCGGGCCTCCAGGGTGATGGCCTGGCCGAGCGGGACCTCGGTGTCGACGGTCTCGACCTCGAACTCCCGCAGGACGGCGGCCAGTGCCAGCACCGACTCCAGCATCGAGAAGTGCTGGCCGATGCAGGCCCGCGGCCCTCCGCCGAACGGGAACCAGGCGTAGCGGTGCCGCCCGGCCTCCCGTTCCGGGGTGAACCGTTCCGGGTCGAAGCGCTCCGGCTCCTCCCAGTGCCCGGGGTGGCGGTGCGTCACGTACGGGGAGACGAGGACGTCCGCACCGGCGGGGATCCGGACGCCGCCGATCTCGCTGTCGGCGACCGCGCGGCGGCCGATCACCGCGGCGGCCGGGAACAGCCGCATGGCTTCCTTCAGCACGGCCGTGGTGTAGGGCAGGGCGGCGAGGTCGTCGGCCTGCGGCGGCCGGTCGCCGAGCACGGCGAGGGCTTCCTCGCGGGCGCGCTTCTGTTCGGCGGGGTGCTTGCCGAGCAGGTGCAGGGCGAAGGCGAGCGAGGTGGCGGTGGTCTCGTGGCCGGCCAGCAGGAAGATCAGGACCTGGTCGCGGAGTTCGGACGGGTCGAGCCGTTCGCCGTCCTCGCCGCGGGCGGCGGCCAGGAGTCCGAGCAGGTCGTCGGAGTCCTGTCCGGCGCGGCGGGCGATGATGGCGTCGCAGACGGCGTACAGCTCGCGTTCGGCGGCCTGGGCCTCGCGGTTGCCGGGGGTGGGCCACTGCCGGGGGATCCGGACGGGGGCGAAGCCGCGGTCGCGGACGTACGCGCCGAGCACCGGGAAGGAGCGACGGACGGCGCCGATGGCCTCTTCCACGTCGGTGCCGAAGAGGATCCGGGCGACGGCCCGCAGCGCGAAGCCGGACATCTCCTCGGCGGCGTCGACGACGCCGCCGGGCACGGCTGTCCAGCGTTCGACGAGGGCGGCGGACTCCTGGGCGATCGCGTCGGCGTAGCCGTCCACCCGGCGTTTGGTGAACAGTGGTTGGACGAGCCGGCGTTGGCGCTGGTAGTCGGCGTCCTGGGCGGTGAGCAGGCCGTTGCCGAGGCTGAGCCGGACCTCCTCGTACATGGTGTTGTCCTTGCGGAAGTCGGCCGCGCGGGTGGCGAGCACCTGCTGGGCGCCCTCCGGCGAGAACACCATGTAGAACTCGACGCGCAGGCCGGGCGGCCCGGCGGTGAAGCGCACCACGTCGCCGTGCTCGCGGTGCGCGGCGAGGTAGGCGGCGAGCGGGTCCCTGGTCAGGTCGAGCATCGAGCCGATCAGCGGCAGCCCCGTCGGGCCGGGTGTCCGGGTGGTGGCCTGCACAGTGTCCCCCTCGGGTCGGATCTCTCCTGTTTCCATAGTGACTGAGTGGTCGTCAGGAGAGTAGGGCGTGCGTGCGGACCGGACGTGACGATCCGCACACACACCCGGCCCGGGTCACTCGTACTCGGTGCCGCCCTTGCGGGTGAGGTAGGCGCCGCCGACCGCCTTGGCGATCGCCCGGCCGCCGGTGACGGGGCTGTACCGCTCGGCCTGCGTGCGGACGACGACGCCCTCGCGGATGTGCAGCTCCTTGCCGGAGACGGTCTCCCGGCCGTCGGCGAGCTCCAGCACCACGGCCTGGTCGTAGGGGCCGCGCCACAGCTCGGGCACCACGGGCAGTTCGCCGCCGAGCACCTCGGCGGCGTCGAGCCAGCGCAGTTGCCCGTCGACGACGGCCGACACGTCGAACACGGCGTAGCCGGGGAGTTCGGTGCGGCCGGAGGCGCCGTAGGAGAGGTCCTGCACGCCGGCGCCGAAGACCTCGCCGAAGACGCCGACCCGGCTGGCGCCGATCCGCTCGGCGAGGGCCGCGGCCACCTCGGGGACGCCGTGCGCCCGCACGGCCCGCCAGTACAGGTTGGTGTCGTCCTCCTTGAGGGCGAGGCCCTGGGCGCCGATGCCCTTGGAGGAGACCTGCACCTCGCCGGACTCGGCGTGGTAGGTGACCAGGCAGCAGCTGCCGTGCACCTTCTCGGTGACGACGACGGGCTCGCCGGGCTCGAAGACGGTCGGGAAGCGCTTGAGGTTCTCGATGTCCACCCAGGGCAGCAGGTCGGGGGCGGCCTCGACGTCGCCGTTCATGTGGGTGGGGATCGGCGGGCGCCACTTGGTGATGCCGAGGCGCTCCGCGAAGTCCTCGCCGCTCTCGGCGGCGGCGGCCAGGTCGACGTCCGCCAGTTCGCCCGGGCGGCAGACGATGCCCTGCGAGAGCTCGCCGCGCAGCCGGACGGCCTTGACCCGGTCGGCGTTGGAGCCGGCCAGGCGCCCGGTCAGTCCGAGCTCCTCGATCAGGGCGGCCGGCAGCACGGCCTGCTCGGGGATGTACACCGCGGTCTCGCCGGTGCGGTACGCGCCCTTGGCGACCACCGCCCGGTACAGGCCGATCTGCGCCAGCTCCAGGGCGTCGGCGTTGGGGTGCTCCAGGATGGTCAGGTGTTCCGCGGTGACGCGCAGTGTGGACATCGGTGTCCCTCCCCGTTCGATACGACGGGGAACACTCTGGCGGCGGCCCGGCGGCAGGGCCAGGGATTTTCGGCCCGGGGCATCGCACATGCGAGAGCCGGGGCGCCCACATGCTGGCCTGTGCGATGAAACAGGGGACGTGCGGCCCGCATCTACGACAGTATGATCGCCGTTGTCACCGCACCTCCGCGCCTCCCAGCGGCGCGGCAGAAGGGGAACCCCATGAGCACCGCAAGACGCCGTTCCGCCGTCGCCGCCCTCGCCGCGGTCGCCCTCGCCGCCGGCCTCACCGCCTGCGGCAGCAGCGGCACCTCGAGCAGCAACGCCGCACCGGCGTCCTCCGCCGCCTCCGCGGGTGCCCCGTCCTCGGCCGCCAAGGTCTCCGGCGACCTGACCGTCTTCGCCGCCGCCTCGCTGAAGGAGACCTTCACCGCGCTCGGCAAGAAGTTCGAGGCCGCCAACCCCGGTGTGAAGGTGACCTTCAACTTCGGCGGCAGCTCGGCGCTCGCCCAGAGCATCGTCTCCGGCGCCCCCGCGGACGTCTTCGCCGCCGCCAGCCCGGCCACCATGAAGACCGTCAGCGACGCCAAGGCCGCCGAGGGCACGCCCCAGGTGTTCGTGCGGAACACGCTGGAGATCGCCGTCCCCAAGGGCAACCCGAAGCACATCACCGGCCTCAAGGACCTCTCCGGGGTCAAGGTCGCGCTGTGCGCCAAGGAGGTGCCCTGCGGCGCCGCCGCCCTGAAGGCCCTCCAGGCCGGCGGGGTGAACATCACCCCCGTCACCCTGGAGCAGGACGTCAAGGGCGCCCTGACCAAGGTCGAGCTCGGCGAGGTCGACGCCTCGCTCGTGTACCGGACCGATGTGCAGGCCGATGCTGCGAAGATCGACGGTGTGGAGTTCCCCGAGGCGGCCAAGGCCGTGAACGACTACCCGATCGCCGCGCTGGCCAAGGCGCCCAACGCCCCGGCCGCCGCCGCCTTCGTCGCGTACATCCGGTCCGCCGAGGCCGCCCAGGCCCTCACCGCCGCGGGCTTCCAGGCGCCGTGACGCCCGCTCCGGCCGCGACGGCGGGCGGGTGCCGTACGCCCTGCTCCTGCCGGCCCTGCTGGGCCTGGCCTTCCTCGTCCTGCCGCTGGTCGGACTGCTGGTGCGCGCGCCGTGGAGCGCACTGCCCGAGCAGCTCTCCAGCCCCGAGGTGTGGCAGGCGCTCAGGCTCTCGCTGATCTGCGCAACGGCGGCCACGGGGGTGTCGCTGGTGCTCGGAGTGCCGCTGGCCTGGCTGCTCGCCCGCACCGAGCTGCCCGGCCGGCGGCTGGTGCGGGCCCTGGTCACCCTGCCGCTGGTGCTGCCTCCGGTGGTCGGCGGCGTCGCCCTGCTGCTCGTCCTCGGCCGCAACGGCATCGTCGGCCGCTGGCTGGACTCGGCCTTCGGCATCACCCTGCCGTTCACCACGCCCGGCGTGGTGCTCGCCGAGGCCTTCGTCGCCATGCCGTTCCTGGTGATCAGCGTGGAGGGCGCGCTGCGCGCCGCCGACCCGCGCTACGAGGAGGCCGCGGCCACCCTCGGCGCCTCCCGGCTCACCGCCTTCCGCCGGGTCACCCTGCCGCTGATCGCCCCGGGCATCGGGGCCGGCGCGGTGCTCGCCTGGGCGCGGGCGCTCGGCGAGTTCGGCGCCACGATCACCTTCGCCGGCAACTTCCCGGGCCGCACCCAGACCATGCCGCTCGCCGTCTACCTGGCGATGGAGTCCGAGCCGGAGGCGGCGATCGCGCTCAGCCTCGTCCTGCTCGCGGTGTCGATCGCCGTCCTCGCGGGCCTGCGGGAACGCTGGATGTCGACGCCGTGACCCACCCCCGGAGCCCAGGGCCCCCTCGCTCGGATCTCGCCGGGTGCGCGACGCCGGGCATCTCCCCCGGCCCCGAGGGGGCCGGGAGGTGCCCCCACCCCGGACGCACCGGCGGATCGTCCACGTACGGTCCGGCACGAGGCCGATCCGCCGGCACGCCCGGCCGGGCGCCCGCCACCGCACGCCGATCCGACGAGATCCGAACGAGAGGGCCGAGATGACCCCGCCCGCCCTGGACGCCCGGCTGCGGGTCGACCGTGCCGCGTTCTCGCTCGACCTCTCGCTCACGGCCGCCCCCGGTGAGGTGCTGGCCCTGCTCGGGCCGAACGGCGCCGGCAAGTCCACCGCGCTGCGCGCCCTCGCCGGGCTGCTGCCGCTCACCGACGGCCGGCTCGCCCTGGACGGCACGGTGCTGGAGGACCCGGCGGCCGGCCTGCACACCCCCGCCGAGGAGCGCCCGGTCGGCGTGGTCTTCCAGGACTACCTGCTCTTCCCGCACCTCGGCGCGCTCGACAACATCGCCTTCGGCCTGCGCTGCCGGGGCCTGCGCAAGGCCGCCGCCCGGGAGGCCGCCCGGCCCTGGCTGGAGCGGATGGGGCTGGCCGAGCACGCCGCCAGCCGCCCGCGCAGCCTCTCCGGCGGCCAGGCGCAGCGGGTGGCGCTGGCCCGGGCGCTCGCCGTCCGGCCGCGGCTGCTGCTGCTCGACGAGCCGCTCGCCGCCCTGGACGCCCGGACGCGGCTCGACGTCCGGGCGCAACTGCGGCGGCACCTCGCCGAGTTCGAGGCCGTCGCGGTGCTCGTCACGCACGACCCGCTGGACGCCATGGTGCTCGCCGACCGGCTGGTGGTGATCGAGGACGGCCGAGAGGTGCAGTCCGGCACGCCCGCGGACATCGCCCGGCACCCGCGCACCGACTACATCGCCCGCCTGGTCGGCCTCAACCTGTACCGGGGCACCGCCGACGGACGCACCGTCACCCTGCCGGACGGCACCGCCCTCGCCACCACCGAACAGCTCACCGGCCAGGCGTTCGTGGCCTTCCCGCCGGACGCGGTGACCCTGCACCGCGGCCGCCCCGACTCCAGCGCCCGCAACGCCTGGCCGCTCACCGTCGCCGGCCTCGACCTGCACGGCGACCGGATCCGGGTCGACCTCACCGGCCCGCTCCCGCTCGCCGCCGACCTCACCCCCGGCGCCGCCGCCGAACTCGACCTGGCCCCCGGCCGCGAGGTCTGGGCCACCGTCAAGGCCGCCCAGACCCACGCCTACCCGGCCTGATGCCGGGACCGCCGCTCACGCCGGCGTGACGAAGCCGGACTCGTAGGCGGTGACGACGGCCTGGGTGCGGTCGCGGGCGCCGAGTTTGCCGAGGACGGCGCTGACATGGGTCTTGACGGTCTGGACGCCGAGCACCAGCTCGGCGGCGATCTCCGCGTTGGACAGGCCGCGGGCCATCAGCCGCAGCACCTCGGCCTCGCGGGCGGTCAGCGCCGCGCGGGCCAGGGCCGCGGCGGCCCCGGCGTCGTTCCGGCCGGCCGCGAGCCGGCGGACGGCAGCGGGGAAGAGCAGCGAATCTCCGGCCTCGGCCAGCCGGACGGCGTGCACGATCTCGGCCGGGCGGGCCCGCTTGAGCAGGAACCCGGCGGCGCCGGCCCGCAGCGCCTCGTACACGTAGTCGTCGTTCTCGAAGGTGGTGAGGACGAGGATCCGCGGCGGGGCGTCGGTGTCGCGGAGGATCGCGCGGGTCGCGGTGAGGCCGTCGACCTCGGGCATCCGGACGTCCATCAGCACCACGTGCGGCCGCAGCGAGCGGACCAGGCCGAGCGCTTCGGCGCCGTCCGACGCCTCCCCCACCACGCGCAGGTCGCCCTGGGCCTCCAGGACGGCCCGCAGCCCCGTCCGGACGAGTTCCTCGTCGTCCACCAGCAGGATGTCGATCATTCGGCCAACCGTATCGGCAGGCTGACGGACAGCACCCAGTCACCGTCCCTGCGGCCGGCCTCGGCCGCCCCGCCGAGCAGCACGGCCCGCTCCCGGACTCCGCGCAGTCCCCGGCCGCCGCGGCCGGTGCGGCCCTGCCGGTGTCCGCCGGCGGGCAGGGCGGTGGCGCAGTGCAGGTCGAGCCGGCCGGCGTCGACCGCGGCCCGGACCCGGATCGGCGTGCCGGGCGCGTGCTTGAGGGCGTTGGTGACGCCCTCCTGGACGATCCGGTAGGCCTCGCGGGAGACGACGCCCGGCAGCCGGGCGGCGAGCGCCGGGTCGACCGCCGCCTGGACGGGGCTCCCCGCGGCCCGGGCGGCGTCGAACAGCGCGGGCACCCGGTCGAGTCCGGGCCGTTCGGCGGCGGCACCGTCGGGGGTCTCGCGGAGCAGGACGAGCATCCGTTCCAGGTCCTCCATGGCCTGCCGGCCGGTGGTCTCGATCGCTTCCAGGGCCTTCTCCCGGAAGGCCGGGTCGGCGACCTCCCGGGCGGCGCCGGCCTGCAGCACGGTGACGGTGAGGGCGTGGCCGATCGAGTCGTGCAACTCCCGGGCGAGCCGGTTGCGTTCCAGCAGGCGTTCGGCGCGCAGCTCCGCGGCGGCCAGCCGGTCCGCCGCCGAGGGGCCCAGCAGCCGCACGGCCAGGGCGAGTTGGAGCCGTCCGGCGAGCACCACCAGCCAGAGCAGGGCGAACACGAGCACCGGCAGCAGCAATGGCCCGTACGGCGGGGCGGCCAGCAGGCGGGTACCCAGGTCCAGCGCGCGGACGGTCGCCAGGCCGACCGCGAAGCCGAGTGCCGTGCGGGTGACCAGCCAGCCGGCGGTCCGGCCGCGGTCGGTCCAACTCGCCGAGGGTGCGGCACCGATGGACTCCTCCCGGTCGGGCACCAGCAGCAGCCGGGCCTGCACGCCCTCGGCCCGCCGGGTGGCCGGGAGCATCGCCGCCAGTCCGAGCAGCGCGGCATCCAGGGCGGCGCTGAGGGCCACCGTCTCCAGCAGCGACTGGCCGGGCTCGATGCCCGGGTACACGAGCAGGACGACGCCGACGAAGACCGTGCCGATCAGCAGGTGCAGCCAGCGCGCGTAGGTGGCGGCCCGGAGCAGCGGGGCGAGGAAGCGGGGCACGGCACCGATCCTCCCAGCCCGGCGCGGTGCGCCGCCTCCCTCCCGGGAGGGAGACGGTCCACTCCCGGGCGGGATCCCCCGGCGCCGCCGGCCCGGTTGGCTGGAGGCATCGACCAGGGGAGGTACGACGGTGATCGAGGTCAGGAACCTGACCAAGCGGTACGGCGCGACGACGGCCGTGGACGGACTGGACTTCCGGGTGGAGCCGGGCCGGGTGACCGGCTTCCTCGGCCCGAACGGCGCCGGGAAGTCCACCACGCTGCGGATGGTGCTCGGGCTGGACCGGCCGACCGCGGGCGAGGCGCTGGTGCACGGCCGCCCGTACGCCGAGCTGGAGGCGCCGCTGCGCCGGGTGGGAGCCCTGCTGGACGCCCACGCGGTGCACGGCGGCCGGACGGCCCGCGGCCATCTGCGCTGGCTCGCGGCGAGCAACGGCCTGCCGCGGCGCCGGCTCGACGAGGTGCTGCAGCAGGTCGGGCTGGCCGAGGCCGCCGACCGGCGGATCAAGGGCTTCTCGCTCGGCATGCGGCAGCGGCTCGGGGTCGCGGCCGCCCTGCTCGGCGACCCGCCGGTGCTGCTGCTGGACGAGCCGGTGAACGGCCTCGACCCGGAGGGCATCCGGTGGATCCGCACCCTGCTGCGCGGCCTCGCCGGTGAGGGCCGGGCGGTGCTGGTCTCCTCCCACCTGATGGCCGAGATGGCGCTCACCGCGGACCACCTGGTGGTGGTCGGCCGGGGCCGGCTGCTGGCCGACCTGTCCACCGAGGCCTTCCTGGCGCAGCACGGGCGGACGAGGGTCCGGGTGCGCGCCGTCGACCCGCTGAAGCTGGCCGACCTGCTGCGCACCTCGGGCACGGCGGCCGAACCGGTGGAGGGCGGCGCCTGGGAGGTCTCCGGCGCCGCCCCGGAGGAGATCGGCGCGCTGGCCGCCCGGCACGGTGTCGCCCTGTACGAACTGTCGTTGCTGCAGGACTCGTTGGAGGAGGCTTTCATGCGGATGACCGCGGACGCGGTGGAGTACCGGGCGGTGGCGGCATGAGCGCGGCGTTCGCCCTGCGCGCGGAGTGGGTCAAGTTCACCACGCTGCGCTCCCAGTGGATCACCCCGCTGCTCGCGGTACTGCTCACCACCGGCATCACCGCCGCCGTGCAGGCCGCGTACGGCCGCGTCGACACCTCGCTGGAGGACGACCCCGCCGTCGGCATCTACTACGGCCTGCTGTTCGGCCACGTCGCGGTGGTCTGCAGCGGCATCCTGCTGATCGGCCAGGAGTACGCCTCCGGCACGGTGCGGGCCTCACTCGCGGCGGTGCCGCGGCGCGGCCGGTTCTACGCGGGGAAGCTGCTGCTCGGCACCGGGGTCGGCCTGGTCGTCGGCCTGCTCTCGGTGGCCGGCGCGCACCTGGCGACCTCCGCGACCGTGGGCCTGGACCTCGGGCAGCCCGGGGCGGTGCGCAGCATCGTCGCCGGTGTGCTGTACCACCCGCTGCTGCTGGTGATCTGCCTCGGCGCCACTGCGATGCTGCGCAACCTCACCGCGGCGATGGGACTGCTGACGCCCGCGGTCTTCCTCGGCACGACCTTCCTCACCGCGGTGCCCGGGGTCCGCGAGGCGGCGTACTTCCTGCCGGACCGGGCCGGCCTGTACGCGATGAGCTACCGCGCCGACCCGGCCGTCCCCTACGGCCACTGGACGGGCCTGCTGGTGATGGCGCTCTGGGCGGCGGCCGCCGCGTGGGGCGGGCTGGTCTCGCTGCGACGGCACGACGCCTGACCCGGCGGGCCCACGGCGGGGACGGGCGGGCCGGCGGATAGGGTGGCTGCCATGCATCTGGCTGTTCTGCCACCTCCCGCCGCCTGAGCGGGCGGCGAGGCCACGGAAGACCGTGACTCCGGGGTGAGGCCCCGGGGCGGTCGGCGCTGCCCGCGGACGGGACCACGCGACCGACCTCTTCTGTGGGAGAACACCCATGTCCACCCCCTCCGCCCTGCCCGTCGGCCGGGGCCTGCTCTACATCACCTTCTCCGCGACGGCCTGGGGCACCGCGGGCGCGGCCGCCGCGCTGCTGTACCAGGGCAGCGGGCTCGGCCCGCTCGCCCTCACCTTCTGGCGGTCCGTCGGCGGCGTCGTCCTGCTGCTGGCCGTCCGGGCCTGCACCGGGCGCCGGCGCGGTGACCGGCGGGTGCTGGCGGGCGCGGTGCTGCCGCTGCGCCGCCGGGTCGTCCGGATCGCCGTCAACGGCCTCGGGCTGACGGTCTTCCAGGCCGCGTACTTCGTCGCCGTCCAGCAGACCGGCCTGGCGGTGGCCACCGTGGTGACCCTCGGGTCGGCGCCGGTCCTGGTCGCGGTCGGCGCCCGGCTGACCATGGGCGAGCGCCTCGGCGGCGCCGGTGTCGTGGCCGTCTCGGGGGCGCTGGCCGGACTGGCCGTCCTCGTCCTCGGGGACGGCGGCAGCGGCGAGGTCCGGCCCGCCGGGGTGATGTGGGCGCTGGTGTCGGCCTCCGGGTACGGCTGCATCACCCTGTACACCCGCCGGCTGGGCCGGGCCGGGGAGTCGCAGAGCCCGTCGGCGACCACCCTGTGGTCGTTCGCGGTCTGCGCGGTCTGCCTGCTGCCGTTCGCCCTCGCCGAGGGGGTGCTGCCGCAGTCCGCGGGCCTCGGCCGGACGGTGCTGCTGCTGGTCTACCTGGCCTCCGTGCCCACCGCCCTCGCCTACGCGCTGTACTTCGCGGGCGCCGCGGTCGTCCGGGCCACCACGGCCTCGGTGATCGCGCTGATCGAACCGGTCAGCGCGACCGGGATCGCCGTCCTGCTGCTGGGCGAGCACCTGACCACGGCGACGGCCGCCGGCACGGCCGTGCTGCTGGCCTCGGTCACCGGACTGGCCGTCGCCGAGGCCCGCCCGGCGGCCCGCCCCCGCCCGGCCTGAGGGATCCGCCCCGTAGGGGCGCATGGAACTGCGCGGTCCGGATGCGGGCCGCCGTACGGATCACGGCTCGCCCGTGCCGCCCTGACGGCCGCACCCCGGATCGCGCGGTTCCCTCCACCTCTCGGCCGCATGTCAGCCGCGTTCGAGGGCCAGCAGCCGGTAGCGGGGCTGCGGGCGGGGGCGGTCCTGGTCGGGGAGGGCGGCGAGGTCACGGCAGAGTCGGGCGCTGCCGTCCGGGCCGGCGGCGGTGGCGTCGTAGGTCGCGGCCTCGCCGTCGTAGTCGAGCACGGACTACCGGAGAGCGGGGTGGTCGGCGACGACGGTGCAGCTGCCGGGGGCGATCTCGGTGAATCCGGCGTCGCGGACGAGGGGCAGGCCGCTCTCGGTGAGGGCGGCCCAGTCCTCGGGGGCGGCGGTGCGGACGGCGAGCGCGAAGCCGCTCTCGGCCCATTCCTTGCGACGGGTGTCGTCCAGCCGCCACCAGGCGAGCTGGGCGGCGTGGCCGGTCTGCGCCATGGTCTTGCCGGCGCTCATCTCCAGGTCGGGGTTGAGCCAGAGCACCGGCAGCCCCCCCGCCGGGGCGGCGGGCGCCTCGGGGTCGTCCAAGTCGGTGCCGGAGACCTGGAGCTTGGCGAGTTCCTTCGGCCAGCCGTCGAGCGGGACGGGCGGGAAGACCCGGACCTCCGCGGTGGCGCCGGTGACGGTGATCCCGGGCAGTTCGCCGGCCTTGCGCCACTCACCGCCGCGGGCCCGCCGGACGACCTTGCGGATCCGGGCGTCCTCCCACGCGGCGACCCGCTCGGCCCACTCGCCGTCCCCGTCGGTGACCCGGGGGTCGGCGAGCAGGGTCAGCACGGCGCGGGCCGAGGTCTCCAGCGCGTCGGTGCGGGCGGGCGGGTCGGCCCGCTCGATCCGGACGACCAGGGGCAGCACGTACTGCTCCTTGCTGTCGCGGTCGACGGGCTCGTCGGGGGTGCTCGGGGCGGCGAAGGGAGAACTCACCCCACCAGCATGCCAGCAGCCGCTGCGGCGTCAGCGGCGGTATCCGCGCTGGGGGTCGCGCTCCTCGGCGTCCTCGTAGCCGAGGAACCAGCCCTCGGGGTGGGTGGCGGCCAGCAGCTGGTCGATCCGGTCGGCGGTCTCCAGGTCGGGGTCGCCCTCGTCGGGCCCGTAGACGCCGAAGAGTTCGTCGGCGCAGCCGTCCCAGTCGTAGTCGTAGAGGTCGGCGGGCAGGTCGCCCATCATGTCGGCGACGGACTCGGGCTGGGCGCCGAGCAGGCTGCGGGCGTCGGCGAGGGCCATCCGCAGCGCCACCTCCTCGGCGAGGCAGCGGGGCAGCGGCCATTCGCCGAGCGAGAGGTCCTCGGCGAGGTCGTCGAAGGTGCGGGCGAGGGCCCGGCGCCAGGTGCGGTGCATCGACCAGGTGCGGCGGGGCAGCCGGGCGTAGACCGTCCAGTCGGGCTCGTCGCCCTCGGTAACGGGCTCGTCCTCGTGCTCCTCCAGGTCGTCGTAGGCGGCGTCGGCGAGGCCGACCAGCTGGGTGTGCAGCAGACAGGCGGTGCGCGGGGTGAGCGTCCAGTCGGCGCCCTCGCCGTCCTCGCCGTCGAGCGGGAAGAGCTCGGCGAAGTCGGGGGCGAAGTCGTCGGTGACGCTGATCTCCAGGGTGCCGCCGAGCGCCTCGATGCCGGGGACGGCGGCGACCAGCCGGTCCGGGTGGAGCAGCACGCCGAGCGCCGCGTTCGGGTCGTCGGCGACCTCGCGGAGCAGTTCGCTGCGCTGCCCGACGGGGTCGGCCCCGTCGAAGTCCAGCTCGTCGACGGCCGCCAGCGCGGCGGCGCGCAGTGTCGGCCAGTCGGTGATGCGGATCCCGAGCACCACCGTCGCCTCGATCTCCTGCGCGCCGGAGTCCTCCGCCGCGCCCGGCCCCTGCGGATGATCGCTTCGCTCGCCCATGCGCCTACAGTACGGCCAGGGTGGCCCCGGAATCACCGGTGTCCGCCACCTTCTTCCGCGTGGTGGGCGGCGCGCGCCGGGGCGCCGCCCCGGCGGTGGGCCGGTGGTGGCCCTCAGGGGCAGCCGTCGTCCTCGGAGGCGTCCAGTTCGACGTGCACGGCGGACGGCTCGACGGTGACGGTGGCGCTGCTGCGCCAGCCGTCGAAGGACTTGGTGAGGCCGACGGAGGACCACGGGCCGCCGCCGGTGGTGGTCTCGTGCCGCCAGCCGGTCTGCGCGGCGAGGTCGTGGAGCCGCCGCTCGGCGAGTGCGGTGCGCGGGCCGGTGTAGTCGGCCGTGACCATGGGCGGCATCCGGCCGTGCGGGGTGTCCCGGCAGGGCCACCTCCGCGCCGCGGCGGTGCTGCCGAGCGCCGTGGCGAGGGCGTCGAGCAGGGGGTCGCCGGCGAGCCGGTCGAGCCGGGCGTCCGCGGTGCGCGAGGGGTACTCGCCGGCGCCGGGCCGCGACAGCCACGCGACGGTGCCGCCGACCGCCGCGACGATCACGAGCAGCCCGAGGCCGATGCCCTGCAGCACGGCCTTCAGCACGGTGGGACTCCCATGGCGGAGGACCCTATCGGACGAGGATCGGGCGCCCACCGGCGAGCCGGGGCGGTTTCCCGCGGCCCGTCACCGATGGTGGGGGGCATGGGAAACATCGACGAGTACGGCGGCGGGCAGCGTCCGGACGCCGAGGTGCTGGTGGTGACCACCAACGACGTGCCCGGGCACCGGGTCGAGCACGTGATCGGCGAGGTCTTCGGCCTGACG
Source organism: Kitasatospora arboriphila (assembly GCF_039528095.1). Classification (NCBI taxonomy): domain Bacteria; kingdom Bacillati; phylum Actinomycetota; class Actinomycetes; order Kitasatosporales; family Streptomycetaceae; genus Kitasatospora; species Kitasatospora arboriphila. The sequence continues at coordinate 84,291 of NZ_BAAALD010000019.1, read as the reverse complement.
GTGCGTAGCCGGCACATCGGCTCGCAGATCGGCGCGGGGCTGAAGTCGCTGGTCGGCGGCGAGCTGCGCGGCCTGACGAAGACCCTGGTGGAGAGCCGCAACCAGGCGATGGACCGGCTGATCGAGCAGACCAAGGCCCGCGGCGGCAACGCGGTGCTGATGTTCCGCTTCGACGTGACGGAGGCCGCCGACGTCGGCACCGAGGTCTGCGCCTACGGCACCGCCGCCCGGATCGTCCCCCTCGGCTGACCCTCCGTCGACGGCCCGGTCCCGCCGGACGGGTGGGTCCGGTCCGTCGGCGTGCCGCGCACGGCGCAACGCGGTGCTGATGTTCCGCCTCGACGTCACGCAGGCCGCCGACGTCGGCACCGCCGCCCGGATCGTCCCCTCGCCCGAGACCCCCACCCGGCGCGGCCGGGCCGTCGGCGTGCCTGCCGGAACATGTGCGGCTTGTGCAATGTTCCACAGGCATGACCGTTGAAGGCGAAACGACCTGGGACGTGCCGCGCGAGGTGGACGTCGCGGTGATCGGCGCCGGGCAGGCCGGCCTGTCCGCCGCGTACCACCTGCGGCGGCGCGGCTTCGAGCCGTACCGCGGCTTCGTGGTGCTCGACGCGGACACCGCCCCGGGCGGCGCCTGGGCACACCGCTCCCCCTCGCTGCGGATGGCCACCGTGCACGGCTTCCACGACCTGCCGGACTTCGAACTTCCCGCCGTCGACCCGCAGGCACCGGCCAACACGGTCGTCCCGGGATACTTCGCGGCCTACGAGGCGAAGCACGCACTGCCCGTGCTGCGGCCGGTACGGGTGCGGGCGGTCCGGTCACTGCCGGACGGCCGGCTCCGGATCGAGACGGACCGCGGCGACTGGACGGCACGGGCCCTGGTCAACGCCACCGGCACCTGGACCAGGCCGTTCCTGCCGCACTACCCCGGCCGGTTCGAGGGCCGGCAGCTGCACTACGCGGACTACCGCGGACCCGAGGAGTTCGCCGGGCAGCGCGTGATGGTGGTCGGCGGCGGCGCCTCCGCGATCCAGGTGCTGTCCGAGGTCGGCGCCGTCGCGGAGACGGTGTGGGTGACCCGGCGGCCGCCCGTCTACCGGGACGGCCCGTTCACCCCAGAGGCCGGGCGGGCCGCGGTGGCCCTGGTCGAGCAGCGGGTCCGGGAGGGCCTGCCGGTGCGGAGCGTGGTGAGCGTGACCGGGCTCGGCCCGTCGGTGGCGTACCGGCGGGCCGAGGAGCTGGGCGTGCTCGAACGCCGGCCGATGTTCGACCGGCTGACCGCGCACGGCGCCGTCTGGGACGGCGTCGAGGAGCACGTGGACGCCGTCGTCTGGGCGACCGGCTTCCGGCCCGAGGTGACGCACCTGGCGCCGCTCGGCCTGCGAGGGCCCGGAGGCGGCATCCGGATGGAGGGCACCCGCGCCGCCGCCGACCCGAGGATCCACCTGGTCGGCTACGGCCCCTCCGCCAGCACCGTCGGAGCCAACCGCGCCGGCCGCACAGCAGCCAACGCCATCGCCGAACTGCTCGGAGTCGGCCACTCAGGAGCGCCGTGGGCAACTCCCCAGGGGCGTGGGGAACTGCGCAGTCCGAGGGCGGGCGTCACAACGCTTCGGGCCAACCCCTGATCCCTACCGCGCAGTTCTCCCCCGGCCTTCGGCCGGGAGGTGGCCCCACGCGCCCCTGACGAGCTGCCCTGCTCCGGAAAGCTCCTACCGGTCGAAGTCGATGGTGACCTTGTCGGTGACGGGGCGGGCCTGGCAGGTGAGGACGTAGCCGGCGGCGACCTCCTTCTCCTCCAGGGCGAAGTTGCGCCGCATCTCGACCTCGCCGTCGCAGACCAGCGCGCGGCAGGTGCCGCAGACGCCGCCCTTGCAGGCGAACGGCAGGTCGGGGCGGGAGCGCTGGGCGCCGTCCAGCACCGAGCGGTCGCGGGGCAGTGCGAGCACGCTGGACCGGCCGTCGAGGACGACGGTGACCTCGCTGAGGTCGCCGGAGACGGGCTGTTCCTCGCCGCGCTCGTACTCGGGCTCGTCCTCGGCGTGGAAGAGCTCCTGGTGGACCCGGTCGGCGGGCACGCCGAGTTCGGTGAGCAGGTGCTTGGCGCCGACGACCATGCCGTAGGGGCCGCAGAGCCACCAGTGGTCGACCTCGGGGGTGTCGAGGAGGGCGCCGATCAGGGCCTTCATCCGGTCCGGGTCGAGGCGGCCGCTGAGCAGTTCGGCGTCGCGGCTCTCCCGGGAGAGGACGTGGACGAGCTGGAAGCGGCCGAGGTGGCGGTCCTTCAGGTCGGCGAGCTCGTCGGAGAACATGACGGTGTCGCTGCGGCGGTTGCCGTAGAGCAGGGTGACGCGGGAGCCGGGGTGGGCGTCGAGCACGGAGCCGGCGATGGAGAGCATCGGGGTGATGCCGGAGCCGGCGGCGATGAGCACGTGTTCGGCGGGCTCGTCGAGTTCGGGGGTGAACAGGCCGGTCGGGGGCATCACCTCGACGGGTTCGCCGACCCGGGCGTCGCGGACCAGCCAGCGGGAGAACAGCCCGCCGGGCACTTCCCGCACGGCGATCCGCAGCGACCCGCCGACGGGCGAGCAGAGCGAGTACGAGCGGCGCTCGTCGGCGCCGTCGACGATGCGGCGCAGGGTGAGCGTCTGGCCGGGCCGGAAGGCGAAGTCCTCGGCGAGGGTGTCCGGCACCTCGAAGGTGACCGCGACGGCGTCCTCGCAGAGCGGTTCCAGGGCTGCGATGTGCAGCTCGTGGAAGGTCGGGCGGCGGACGGCCATCTAGATCTCCTTGATCCGGTCGAACGGCTCGCGGCAGCTGCGGCAGCGCCACAGCGCCTTGCAGGCGGTGGAGCCGAAGCGGGAGAGCTCCTCGGTGTCGGTGGAACCGCACTGCGGGCAGGTCACCGCGCGGCGGGTCGGGCCGAGCCGCAGCACACCGCCGGGGGGCGGCCCGCCGGCGGCCGGGGGTGCGATGCCGGCTTCGGCGAGCTTGCGGCGGCCCTCGTCGCTGATCAGGTCGGTGGACCACGGCGGGTCGAGGCGCAGCCGCACGGTGACGTCGGTGTAGCCGGCCTCCCGCAGCCGGGCGTCCACGTCGGCGGCCATCTCGGCGACGGCGGGACAGCCGGAGTAGGTGGGGGTGAGCCAGGCGGTGACGGCGTCGCCGCTCTCCTCGACGCCGGCGAGCACGCCGAGGTCGGCGAGGGTGAGCATGGGCAGCTCGGGGTCGGTGACGGCGGCGGCCGCCTCCCAGGCGCGGGTGGTGGTGGTCACCATGTCGCCCCCGGGTGGGCGCGGGCGACGACCTGCAGTTCGGCGAGCAGCGGGCCGAGGTCCTCGGTGTGGACGCCGTCGCGGCCGGCCCGGCCGCCGACGTACGCCAGCGGGGCGGCGTCCGGCACGGTGAGGGTGGCCTCGGCGATGTCGTCGGCGAGCAGTGCCAGCACGGGCTCGCGCAGGGCGGCCGGGTCGGTGCCGAGCCGCAGTTCGACGGGGTGCGGGGTGAAGAGTTCGTCGAGCAGCGGCCAGACGGCGTCGAGGCCGGCCTGCATCCGCTCGTGCGAGTACGGGGTGCCGTCGCCGAGGCGCAGCAGCCACTCCTGGGCCCACTCGCGGTGGTAGGCGAGTTCCTTGGTGCCGGCGGCGGCGACGGCGGCGAGCACCGGGTCGGCGTGGTGGACGAGCCGCTGGTAGAGGGCCTGCCGGGCGGTGGCGAAGGCGAGGATCCGGGCGACGGTGTGCGCGAAGTCGCCGTTGGGCACCTCGACCAGCCGGACGTTGCGGAACTCGTGGTCCTCGCGCCAGTAGGCGAGGTCGTCCTCGGTGCGGCCGGAGCCGTCGGCCTGGCCGGCCCGGGTGAGCAGCCGGCGGGCCTGGCCGAGCAGGTCGAGGCCGAGGTTGGCGAGGGCGACCTCCTCCTCCAGCTCGGGCGCCCGGGTGCACCACTCGATGAGCCGCTGGGAGAGCACCAGGGCGTCGTCGCCGAGCATCTGGCAGTACGCGGCGAGGTCGGCGCCCTCGACGCCGTCCGGCAGCGCGGTGTCGACGCCGAGCAGCGGGTCGGCGAAGCCGGTGCCGTACGCCCAGCGGGCCTCGCCCTCGGGCTCGGGCCCGGCCTCGCTGAGCGTCAGGTACACGTGGTCGTCGGTCATGTCGGCATCCCCTGGTCGGACGGAGCGGGCTCAGATGTGCGGGACATCCTCGGGGATGTCGTAGAAGGTCGGGTGGCGGTAGACCTTGTCGCCGCTGGGGGCGAAGAACGGGTCCTGCTCGTCCGGGGTGGAGGCGGTGATCGCGGCGGAGGGCACCACCCAGAGGCTGACGCCCTCGTTGCGGCGGGTGTAGAGGTCGCGGGCGGCGAGCAGCGCCATCCGGTCGTCGGCGGCGTGCAGCGAGCCCACGTGGACGTGGTTCAGGCCGCGCCGCGGGCGGACGAACACCTCGTAGAGCGGCCAGCCGGCCCGGTTCGCGTTCACTGTGCGCTCCGCTTCTTCTCCGCGTACGCCAGGGCCGCCTCGCGGACCCAGGCACCGTCCTCGTGGGCGGCCCGGCGGCGCTCGACGCGCTGCGCGTTGCAGGGGCCCTGCCCGGTGATCACCTTCTTGAGCTCCGACCAGTCGGGCTCGCCGAAGTCCCAGCTGCCGCGCTCCTCGTTCCAGCTGAGGGCCGGGTCGGGGAGGGTGACGCCGAGGTGCTCGGCCTGCGGCACGGTCATGTCGACGAAGCGCTGGCGCAGGTCGTCGTTGGAGTGCCGCTTGATCCGCCAGGCCATCGACCGGGCGCTGTTCGGGGAGTCGTCGTCCGGCGGGCCGAACATCATCAGCGACGGCCACCACCAGCGGTCGACCGCGTCCTGCACCATCCGGCGCTGGGCGTCGGTGCCGCGCATCAGCGTCATCAGCAGCTCGTAGCCCTGCCGCTGGTGGAAGGACTCCTCCTTGCAGATGCGGACCATCGCCCGGGCGTACGGGCCGTAGCTGCAGCGGCACAGCGGCACCTGGTTGCAGATCGCGGCGCCGTCCACCAGCCAGCCGATCACGCCGACGTCGGCGAAGGTCAGCGTCGGGTAGTTGAAGATCGACGAGTACTTCTGGCGGCCGCTGATGAGCTTCTCGGTGAGCTCGGCCCGGTCGACGCCGAGGGTCTCGGCGGCCGCGTACAGGTACAGGCCGTGGCCGGCCTCGTCCTGCGCCTTGGCGAGCAGGATCGCCTTGCGGCGCAGGGAGGGGGCCCGGGTGAGCCAGTTGCCCTCCGGCTGCATGCCGATGATCTCCGAGTGCGCGTGCTGCGCGATCTGGCGGACCAGGGTCGCCCGGTAGGCGTCCGGCATCCAGTCGCGCGGTTCGATCCGCTGCTCGGCACCCACCACAGCGTCGAAGCGCCCCTCCAGGGTCGCCTCGTTCAGCTCCGTCGCCGTCACTCCACCCACCTCCCGACTGACCGTTCGGTCGGTCCCATTCTGTACGGCCGGACCCCGGCCTGACAAGGCACGGTCCACGGCGGTCGCGGAGGGCGGGGGAACGGGGCGCCGCGGCGCCGGGCACGAGCGGCCGGACGGGCGCGGGTCGCAGGGGGCCTGGCGGGTCCGTACACGGAGGACCCGGCGGACCCGGGCGGGCGGGGGGGGGGGGGGCGGGGGCGGGGCGGGGGGGGGGGGGGGGGGGGGGGGCGGGGGCGGGGGGGGGGGGGGGCGGGGGGGGGGTCCGGGCGGGGTCGCCGCCCGGACCGGGGCCGGGGGGATCAGGCGCGGTCGCGCAGGCGGGGCAGCGGTACGGCGAGGAGCGCCGCCAGCAGGGCGATCCGCGGGGCGAACTGGTCGACCAGCACGTGTTCGTGCCGGGCGTGCGGACCGCGGCCGACGGCGCCGAGGCCGTCCAGGGTGGGCAGGCCGCGGGCGCCGGCGAGGTTGGTGTCGCCGGCACCGCCGGCCGGGGCGCCGTCCAGCTGCTCGCCGAGCGCCGCGGCCAGTGAACGGACGTGCCGCAGCAGCGGGTTGACGGGGCGCTCGGGCCAGGCCGGCCGGCTGGACAGCACCTCGGTGCGGACGTTGGCGCCGGGCCGCAGCGCGGTGAGGTGGGAGAGGGTGTCGAGGGCGCGGCGCTGCGCCTCGGCGGTGGCGAAGCGCAGGCCGAGTTCGGCCTCCGCCCGGCCGGCGATCACGTTGGCGCGGGTGCCGCCGGTGATCCGGCCGGTGTTGAGCTCGGTGCCGGGCATCCGGCCGAGCCCGCGGACGGCGACCAGCTGGTCGACCAGTTCGTCGACGGCGGAGACGCCTTCGGTGGCGTTGTTGCCGGCGTGCGCCTCCCGCCCGGTGACGCTGAGCAGGACGCGGGTGGAGCCGCGCCTGGCGGTCTTGAGCCGGCCGTCGGGATGCGACGGCTCCAGGCCCAGGACGGCCGCGGCGCCCGGGAGTTGGCGTTCGACCAGGCGCCGCCCGTCCGGGCTGCCGACCTCCTCGTCGGAGACCACCACCAGGCGGACCGTCCGGTGCGGGCGCTGTCCGAGGTCGGCGAGCAGGGCGAAGGCGCCCTCCAGCAGGGCGAGTCCGGCCTTCATGTCGAGCACGCCGGGGCCGCTGAGCCGGCCGCCCTCCTCCTCGACCGGCCAGTCGGCGAGGGTGCCGGCCGGCCAGACCGTGTCGTGGTGGCCGACCACCAGCAGGTGGGGCAGGGACTCCTCGCGGCCGGGCCACTCCAGGACCAGGTGGTCGCCGGCCGGTCCCTTCTCGCGGCGGGCGCGCGCGCCGGTGGCGCGGAAGCCGGCCGACAGTTCTTCGGCGAGGGCGTCGAGTCGGGGGGCGTCGCCGCTGGGCGACTCCAGGGCGGCGAGGGCGGCGCAGCGGCGGCGCACGGCGCCGGCGAGGGTGCGGGCCCGGGTGGTGAGCGCCTGCGGGAGTCCCGGCAGGGCGGGCAGGCCGGGTGCGGCTGCGGGGGCCGCCGGGTCGGCGGTCCGGGTCGGGGCGGGCGCCGCCGCGGTATTCGCGGGTTCGCCGTCGGCGGGGGGGTCCGGCGGCGGTCGTTCCGGGGCCCCGCCCGGCCCCCCCCGGGGTATGCGCGGGTCCGCCGCCGGCGGCGCGGCCGGCCGCGGGCCGTCCGGCCGCCGCTCCGGCCGGCGCCGTTCCCGGCTCGGCCGGGAGGACGGTATGCGGGCTCACCTCGCACCTCCACAACCCGGGGCGGTCGGGGCGGCCGACCGGGGTTGTGGCGGTCGTGGGGGTCGGGCGGCGGCCGGGACCGGTGTCCGGTCGGGCAGCGGTCGATGGTGCAACCTCGGACTGGGTGACACGTCGTCCTCCTCGCTCGCTCCGGCGGCCCCGGCGTCCGGGGTCCGTGGACGGCGCCCCCGGTGCGCGGTGCGGCCGGGCACCGGTAACCGGGGAGGCTCGGGAAGTGAGCCTAGAAGACCCGATCACCTCCGTGCGAGGTGGCCCGGTGCTGCGCGGCCCGTCCCGCGACGGGTGCGCGCGTCCCGATTCCCACGATGGACCTGCGGTGTCGCTTCGGCAGTCCGAACCGCCCCCGGGCGGCCGATCCACGTCCGACGGGTGACGGCCGATCAGCCTTTGATATCGGTCACCCTCCCCCCGCACCCACGGCCGCCATCGGATGACAGATATTGAAATCTGTCATCCGACATGCCATAGTCGAATCGTCACCGCACCCCGCCCTCGACCCCGGGAGCCCCGATGCCCACCACGCCCACGGCGCCTGCCCGCACCACCCTCGGCACCACCGGCCCGGAGACCTCCGCCCTCGGCCTCGGCCTGATGGGCATGTCCGACCTGTACGGCCCCGCCGACGAGGCCGAGTCGATCGCCACGATCCACGCCGCCCTCGACGCCGGCGTCACCCTGATGGACACCGGCGACTTCTACGGCATGGGCCACAACGAGCTGCTGCTGCACGAGGCGCTCCGCGGCCGCGACCGCGAGACGGTGCAGATCAGCGTCAAGTTCGGTGCCCAGCGCGGCCCGGACAACGGCTGGCTCGGCTACGACGCGAGCCCGGCCGCCACCAAGTCCGCCCTGGCCTACACCCTGCGCCGGCTGCGCACCGACCACGTCGACGTCTACCGCCCGGCCCGGCTCGACCCGGACGTGCCGATCGAGGAGACCGTCGGCGCGATCGCCGAACTGGTGAAGGCCGGGTACGTCCGGCACATCGGCCTCTCCGAGGTCGGCGCCGAGACGCTGCGCCGCGCCGCGGCCGTGCACCCGATCAGCGACCTGCAGATCGAGTACTCGCTGCTCTCCCGATCCCTGGAGGCCGAGGTACTGCCCGTGGCGCGCGAGCTCGGCATCGGCATCACCGCCTACGGGGTGCTCTCCCGCGGCCTGCTCAGCGGCCACTGGAACGCCGACCGGGAGATCGGCGCGAGCGACTTCCGCGGCCACAGCCCGCGCTTCCAGGGCGAGAACCTGACCCGCAACCTGGCCCTGGTCGAGGCGCTGCGCTCGGTGGCCGAGGCGAAGGGCGCCACCGTCGCCCAGGCCGCGATCGCCTGGGTCGCCTCCCGCGGCGCGGACGTCGTGCCGCTGGTCGGCGCCCGCCGCCGCGACCGGCTCGCCGAGGCCCTCGGCTCGCTGGACGTCCACCTCACCGCCGCCGACCTCGCCGCGGTCGAGGCCGCCGTGCCGGAGGGGTCGGCCGCGGGCGACCGGTACGCTGCGGCACAGATGGCGATGCTGGACAGCGAGCGCTGAGCGGCCGCCCGCCGTACCGACACCGAAGGACGACCTCCCCGTGGCCACGGACAACGCACTCACCGCCGAGCAGATCCTGAGCACGGCGGAGGACGTCCTGCGGCGGTTCGGTCCGGCGAAGGCCACCGTGGTCGACATCGCCCGCGCCCTCGGCGTCAGCCACGGCAGCGTCTACCGGCACTTCCCCAGCAAGGCGGCGCTGCGCGAGGCCGTCACCCAGCGCTGGCTGGACCGGGCCCACGACGAACTCGCGGCGATCGCCGCCGAGCCGGGCCCGGCCGCCGAGCGGCTGCACCGCTGGCTGGCCACGCTGTTCGCCGCCAAGCGGCAGAAGGCGCTGGAGGACCCGGAGCTGTTCGCCACCTACATGGTGCTGGTCGGCGAGGTCAGCGGGACGGTGGAGGAGCACGTCGACACGCTGGTCGCGCAGATCCGGCAGATCGTCGAGGACGGCGTCCGGCGCGGCGAGTTCCGCGACGCCCCGGCCGGACCGGTGGCCCGCTCGGTCTTCCTCGCCACCGCGCACTTCCACGACCCGGCGCACGCCGCCGAGTGGTCCCGCCCGGCCGCCCGGGACGACTTCGAGGCCCTCTGGTCGCTCCTGCTGGAGGGCCTGCGCGGCCGCTGACGCGGCGCCGCACGCCCGCACCCGCCGCACCGGCAGTCCGCCTGCCCGGAAATCCGCTGGCCCGGGCCGTCCCGCCGCGGAGAGAATGCCGCCATCGGTCATTCTCACCCGGAGGACAACATGCGCGCGCCGACCGCGGCCCTGGACAGCCTGCAGGGCCTCGCCCTCGGAGACTCCTTCGGCGACCGCTGGTTCTCGCCGCGCGTCGACGAGGCCGCCGCCGAGCAGGCCGCCCGGATCGCGCGGCCCGGGCCGTGGAAGTGGACCGACGACACCGCGATGGCGCTGGTCGTCGTCCAGCACCTCGACCGCTGCGGCGAGGTGCGGCAGGACGACCTCGCCCGCGAGTTCGCCGCCGCCTACACCGCCGCTCCGCACCGCAAGTACGGGCCGTCGATGCACCAGGTGATGCGGGCCGTGCACGGGGGTGCGGACTGGCGGTCCGTCACCGCCGGGGTGTTCGGCGGCCAGGGCTCGCACGGGAACGGCGCCGCGATGCGGGTCGCCCCGCTCGGCGCCTGGTTCGCCGACGACCTCGCCGTCGTCGCCGAGCAGGCCGGGCTCTCCGCCCGGACCACCCACCACCACCCGGAGGCCACCGCCGGGGCGGTCGCGGTGGCGGTCGCCGCGGCCCTCGCCGCCCGCAGCCGCGGCTCCGCCGCCCCGGGCCGGTCGGAGTTCCTGCTGGAGGTCGCCGGTCACCTGCCGGAGAACGACGTCCGGTCCGGCCTGCGCACGGCCGCCCGCTTCCCGGCGGGCACCACCGTGCGGCACGCGGCCGTCGTGCTCGGCTCCGGCGCCCGGCTCTCCGCCCAGGACACCGTCCCGTTCGCCCTCTGGTCGGCCGCCGGCGCCCTCGGCTCCCTCCCCGACACCCTCTGGGAGACCCTCGGCGGCTGGGGCGACATGGACACCACCTGCGCCATCGCCGGCGGCGTCACCGCCGCCCGCACCGGCCTCACCGACGTCCCCGCCGCCTGGCTGGACGCCCGCGAGCCCCTCCCCGCCTGGGCGTCCCCGCAGCCCTGACGGCGGGACCGTCGGCGGCGGGGCCCGGGCCGGGCACGGCGAACGGACGGCAGGCGCCGGCCGGGCTGCTGGGGGCGCCCGGCCGGCGCGGCAGCCGCGAAGGCCGAGGGGTCGGCCACGCCGACCAGGGTCGCCGCCGGACCGCCCGTCCCTCGCCGGGCCGTTGACAGGAGGGAGGGCGGTACGAGCCGATCGGCCCGCGAGTTTGCCGAGTCTTCGCCACCAGCCGTTCAGGCCGGCGTCAGCCCCCGGCCGTGCCCCGCGCAGGTGGCGGCCCGGGCCCTCTCCTTCGGATCTTGTCGGATCAGCGCCCGGCGGTGGGCGCCCGGCAAGATCCGAAAGAGAGGGCCTAGCCTGCAGGCATGACGGACGACGACCGCATCCTTCCCGCCGCCCTCGCCGAGGTGGCCGGCATCGGCTTCGACTTCGACGAGGGCGAGGGGGTGGACTTCGAGCCCTACGACGCCTTCCTGAGCGCCGAGGACACCACGGACTGGCTGCGCGCCTGGACGGGCAACCCGGAGCTGGACGGGGACGCCTTCCGGGTGTTCGGGCAGGACGGCACCGGGGGCTACGGCGCGATCTGGCTGGCGCACCCCGGGCGGCCGCTGGCCGAGCAGCCGGTGGTGTTCCTCGGGTCGGAGGGCGAGACCGGGGTGGTCGCCTGCGACCTGGCCTCGTACCTGTGGCTGCTCGCGGACGGGTCCGGCCCGCGCGAGGCGGTCGAGCACCCGGGGCGGGAGGCCCGTCCGAACGCGGAGTTGGCCGCCGTCGCGGAGCGCCTGGCGCTGGGCGCCCGCCGTCCGGCCGCCGAGGTGGTCGCGGAGGCCGCCCGGCGGCACCCGGACTTCGAGGACATGGTCTTCGAGCTCTGCCGCTGAGCGCGCGGCCGGACGCGCGGAAGCCGCCGACCGCGGTGGGGAAGCGCTCGGCGGCCGTGCCGTGCGGCGTGCCGCGGTGTCAGGCGATGGTGCAGGCGGAGCCGTTCAGGGTGAAGGCGGTCGGGGTCGGGTTGGCGGAGCCGTAGGTGGCCTGGAAGCCGAAGCCGGTGGAGGCGCCGGCGGCGAGTGCCCCGTTGTAGCCGAGGTCGGTGGCGGTGACCGCGGTGCCGGACTGCGTCACCTTGGCGTTCCAGGCGCTGGTGACCTTCTGGTCGCCGCCGAAGGTCCACTTCAGCGTCCAGCCGGTGATCGCGGCGGTACCGGTGTTCCTGACCGTCACGTCGGCGGTGAACCCGCCCGTCCAGGAGTTGGCCTTGTAGGCGACCGAGCAGGCCGCACTGCCGGTCGGCGGCTGCGAGGTGGGCGGCTGGCTGGTCGGGGGCAGGGACGTCGGAGGCTGCGAGGTCGGCGGCTGGGACGTGGGCGGCTGGCTGGTCGGCGGGGTGCTCGGGTCGGTGGCGTTCTGGGCCAGCTGGTACGCGATGTCCGGGACGAAGGTGCCCGCGGCGGCCGCGCAGCCGTCGGCCTCGCCCGGGGGCTTCACCCACAGGAAGGCGTCGATCGCGGCGTCGCCGGTGGCCGCGGTCGGGTAGTTGCCGATCTTCCGGCCGGACGGGTCGCACCAGACGCCGCCCGCCGGGCCGTTGCCGTTGCGGCTGGTGTCGATCACGGCGTGCAGGTTGGCCGGGTTGCCGAGGGCGGAGAGCACGGACTTGGCGTAACCGACCTCGCCCGAGGTGGTGTTGAAGTTGGAGACGTTGGTGAAGAAGCCGTCCGCGTTGGCCAGGATGCCCGCGCTGCGCAGCCGGCTGGCCTGCTCGGAGGCGCTGTTCCAGGTGGAGTGGCCGCCGTCCAGGTAGACCTTGGCGTTGGGGGCGGCCGCGTGGATGGCCGCGCCGGCCCGGGAGAGCGAGGCGAAGCGGTCGGTCTGCTGCTGGGCGGAGAGACAGGTGGTGAGCGCGATGGAGTCGGGCTCCAGGACGACGACCGAGCGTCCGCTGCCGAGGCCCGCCGCGAACCTGGTGACCCAGGCGTCGTAGGCGGCGAGGTCGGGGGCGCCGCCGGCGGAGGCGCCGCCGCAGTCCCGGTTGGGGATCTCGTAGACCACCAGCACCGGCACCTGGCCGGCCGCGGAGGCCGCGCCGGTGATCGCGCGGACGTCCGAGGTCACCGTGTCCGGCTTGTAGTTGGCGAACCAGACGCCCTGCGGCTGGCTCGCGATCCGCTTGGAGATCACCGGCGTGCGGGAGTCGTTGGGGTTGGCCGCGACCCACTTGACGACCTGGGAGGCCGGGTCCTTCCAGAACTGGGTGTCCGCGGGCAGGCTGCCCTGGACGGCGGCGCCGGCGCCGGTCTGGGTGCCGGCCAGCACCGAGACGGCCACCGCGCCGGCGGCGAGCGCCAGGGCTGCGGCGCGGCCTCGGCGGGCGGCGTGCCGGGGGCGGTCCGGGGTGGGGCGGCCGGGTGCCGGGGCGGCCCGTCGGACGCCGTCGGGGGTGCTCACAGTGGTCCTCCGCGTGCTCTCGGGTGGGAGAGGATGGGACGGCCGCCGGATGTGGGAGCGCTCCCGCACGGCCGGGGCAGATGCTAGCCGCGCCTGCCCTCAGGCGTAATCCCTTGTGCAGAAGGAGTTTTCGACGATGTTCGACGATCGGGAGACCGGCGCCGGATCCGCCCTGGTGGGAGCGCTCCCGTAGCGGAGTAAAGAAATCCGCCGTCGGCGGGCCCGCAGCGGGGCCCGCCGGGGCGCGCGGTCAGTCCCGGGAGTTGCCGAACAGCAGGCGGTAGGCGATCAGCAGCACCAGGGCGCCGCCGATGGCGGAGACCCAGGTCGCCAGGTCGAAGAACTCCTTGGCCACCGGCCGGTGCAGCACGGTCGAGGAGATCCAGCCGCCGACGAACGAGCCGGCGATGCCGATGAGTGTGGTCACGATGAGGCCGCCCGGGTCGCGCCCGGGCAGCAGGAACTTGGCGATGGCCCCGGCGATCAGGCCGAGGACGATCCAGCTGATGAAACCCATACCTGTCTCCTTGCCCTCCGGGGTCCAACGCCGAACCGCGGTGCCCCGAAGGACGTCCGGCACGTCCCGCCCGGTTCCCGAACACCGCCCGAACACCCGCCCGGGCCGTCCGCCCCCGTGCCGGTGCTGCCCCCGGCCCGCCCCGGCTCCCCACCGTGACCGCCGCCGCCCGCGTGTGGGAGAGTCGGCGGCCCGGGCCGGACGGGCCCGACACGAGGAGGCGCCGATGACCGCGGGGACACAGGCCGGCCGGGTGCTGGTGGTGGACGACGACGCCGCGATCCGCCGCTCGCTGGAGCGCGGGCTGCGCCTCAGCGGCTTCACCGTGGGCGTGGCCGCGGACGGCGCGGCGGCGCTCGCCCGGGCCGCCGCCGACTCCCCCGACGTGCTGGTGCTGGACGTGTCGATGCCCGGCCTCAGCGGCACCGAGGTCTGCCGGGCGCTGCGGGCCCGCGGCGACGACACCCCCGTGCTGATGCTCTCCGCCCTGGACGAGCTCGCCGACCGGGTCGCCGGCCTGCACGCCGGCGCCGACGACTACCTGGTGAAGCCGTTCGCCCTGGAGGAGCTGGTGCTGCGGCTGCACGCCCTGCTCCGCCGCCGCCCGGCGCCCCCGTCCGACCTGCTGCGCGCCGGCCCGCTCACCGTCGACCCGGCCACCCGCCAGGCGCACTGGGACGGCGCCGAACTGCACCTCACCCGGCGCGAGTTCGAGCTGCTCGCGCAGCTCGTCCGGAACGCCGGACTGGTGCTCACCCGGGACCAGCTGCTCGACCGGGTCTGGGGCTACGACTTCGACGTGCGCAGCGACGCCGTGGACACCTTCATCAGCTACCTGCGCCGCAAGCTGGAGGACGGCGGCCGGCCGCGGCTCATCCACACCGTCCGCGGTGTGGGCTTCGTGCTGCGGGTGCCCGCCGACGGGGGTGCCCGGTGAAGCTCTCCACCCGGATCGCCCTGTCGGTGACGGTGCTGGTGCCGCTGCTGGTGCTGGCCGCGGGGCTGCTGCTGCTCGGACTCGTCCACCGGGACCTGCTGCGCCAGCAGGACGAGGTGCTGCGGGCCCGGGCGGCCGCGGTGCTGCCCAACGCCCGGACGCTGCTCGCCGCGAGCGCCGGCAACCGGCCGAAGGCGGAGCAGAACCAGCAGCGCAAGGTGCTGGACGGCGCACTGGACTCCGGGGTCAGGCTGGCGGCCGCGGACGGCGCCGTCCGGCTGGCGGTGGGCCCGCAGCCGGTCGAGTCCGTGGTGCTGCCGGCAGCCGGATCCGGGCCGGCGACGGTGCGGGACGGCGGGCGGGCCTGGCGGGTGCTGGCGGTGCCGGTGGACGGCACGGCCCCGGGCACGCTCTGGCTGGTGCAGCCGTCCACGGCGGTCGACCCGCAGGTGAAGGCCGTCCGCCGGCGGGTGCTGCTGGTCGCGGTGCTGGCCGCCCCGGCCGCCGGTCTGCTGGCCTTCGGCCTGGCGGGGCGGGCGACCGCCTCGCTGCGGACGCTGAGCGGCCGGGCCGCCGCGCTCGACCCGCGCACCGGCGCGGGCTCCCTCGACCACCGGCGCAGCGGCGTCACCGAGGTCGACGAACTCGCCGCCGCGTTCTCGCTGCTGCTCGCCCGCTACGACGAGCAGGCGGGCCGGACGGCGCAGGCGCTGGAGACGGCCCGGTCGTTCTCCTCCGCGGCGGCGCACGAGCTGCGCACCCCGCTGACGGCGATGCGGACCAACCTGGACGTGCTGGCCGCCCATCCGGACCTGCCGCCCGCCGACCGGGCCGAGATCGTCGGCGAACTCGCCGAGGACCACGGCCGGTTGGAGGACCTGCTGAACGCGCTGCGGACACTGGCCGGCGGCGACCTGGTGGAGCTGTCGGCGTTCGCCCCGCTCGACCTGGGCGAGCTGGTGGAGGCGGCCGCGGCGGAGGCCGGCCGGCGGCACCCGCAGGCCCGGCTGGAGGTCGAAGCGGCGCCCGGGGTGCGGGTGTTCGGCTGGGAGGCGGGGCTGCGCATCCTGCTGGCCAACCTGATCGGGAACGCCGCGGTGCACGGACGGACGGACGGCGGCCCGGCCCGGATCCCCGTCCGGCTGCGGGCCGGGCGCAGCGGTTCGGCGGTGCTGACGGTCGACGACCGCGGGCCCGGCGTGCCGCCGCAGGAGCGGACGGCGGTCTTCGCCCGCTTCCACCGGCGGCAGGACAGCCCCGGTTCGGGCCTGGGCCTCACCCTGGTGGCGCAGCAGGCGGCGCTGCACCGCGGCACGGTGGCGGTCGCGGAGGGGCCGGACGGCACGGGCTGCCGCTTCGAGGTGCGGCTGCCGCTGCTGCGTCCGGAGGAGCCGACCCTGGTGCTGCCGGCCCGCCGGGACTGGATCACCCGCTGAACGCCGCGGACCCGCACCGGGGCCGGGCTCCGGGCGGTCACAGGGTTTCCACAAGAAGCCGTCCTACGCTCCCCGGCGTCCGATCAACCAGGTATCCGGAGGAGAGACCGACATGCCCATGAACCGCAAGGCCGCCGCGATCGGCGCACTCGCCCTGGCCGGCTCCGTGCTCGCCGGTGCGGCCCCGGCCCAGGCCGCCGAGACCCCGAAGGGCGACGGCGCCAAGGCGATCTGCAAGCGCGTGCCGGCCACCCAGGCCCGCCTCGACAAGGCCCTGAAGCGGCTGAACGGCGATGCCACGGTGGTCGGTTCGGTGGCCCGCCTGGAGAAGCGGGTGGCCGAGGCGAAGTCCGCCGGGCACACCGAGGTGTACACCTACCTGAACGACCGGCTGGACTTCCGCAAGACCCTGGTGCCGACGCTGGAGCTCCGCCAGAAGGACCTGAAGGCCGTCGCCGACTGGTGCGGCAAGCAGGGCTCGTCCTCGGCGGGCTCCAAGTGAGCCGCCGGGCCGGTGCCGCGGTGGCGGCCCTCGCCGCGGCCGCCGCGCTGCTGCTGACGGGCTGCGGTCCGCACCAGGGCGGCGGCGACAAGGCCGCGCAGTCGCAGCAGGACGACGGCCAGACCCAGCAGATGCAGCAGAAGCTGGACGCGGCGGAGAGCGCCGCCGCGCAGGCGGACAGCGACGCCACGCAGAACAACTGACGCACCGCCCGCCGAGCGGCCCGTCCCGGACGATCCGGGGCGGGCCGCTCCGCCGTTGGGGTGCGCCGGGCGGCCGGGTGTGCCTTCCGCCGGGTGGACGCGGCTTGACGCGGCCCTCTCCCGTCGTGAACGATCGGCGCATGAAGCCCGGCACCGCTCTGGTATGCCGCCTGCACGTCGATCTGCGACGCCAGGCGAGCGACATGTGTGCCCGCTGACGGTTCCTCCTCGCCCCGTGCCGTTCTCCGGGGCCGGTACCTGATCCGTCGGGTGCCGTCCGGGACCGTCCGCTCCTGAAGCTCCCCCTCCCCCGGTCGGCGCACCGCTGTGCCCGGGTGCGCCCGCCGCCCTTCCGGTCATCCGAGGACACGTCATGAGCCTGGACTTCGCCGTACCCGTTTCCGCCCCCGACACCGCCGCCACCGGCCCGGACACCACCGGCCCGGAAAGCACCGCCCCCGAGTCCGGCGGCACCGCCCGTCCGCTGTCGCCGAACGCCCTGCGGGCGATCGTCCGCGACCTCGCCGAGCAGCCCGACCGCTGGATCCACCGGGTGCGCCTGGCCACCGGGGACCGCTGGTACGAGCGGATGGTGAGCGCCGAGGACCACGAGGTGTGGCTGATCAGCTGGCTGCCGGGGCAGTCCACCGGGTTCCACGACCACGGCGGTTCGCGCGGCGCGTTCGCGGTGGCGCTGGGCGAACTGGAGGAACTGTCGCTGGGGGGGCCGGAGGACGGGCTGCTGGTGCGGCGGGTCGCGCCGGGGGCGGTGCGGGCGTTCGGCGCCGCGTACCTGCACGACGTGCGCAACACCTCGGCCGGGCCGGCCGTGACGATCCACGCGTACTCGCCGCCGCTGAGCGGGATGACGCGTTACGACCTGCGGGCCGGCGGCCTGGTCCGCACCGCGGAGGAGGGACCGGAGCAGTGGTGACGACGGTGGAGGAGCTGGTGGCGCGGGCCCGGGCCGGGGTGCACCGGCCCGGCCCGGCGGAGGCGTTCGCGGCGGCGGCCGAGGGGGCGCTGCTGGTGGACATCCGGCCGGCGGCGCAGCGGGCCCGCGAGGGCGGCATCCCGGGCGCGCTGGTGATCGAACGGAACGTGCTGGAGTGGCGGCTCGACCCGGCGGGCAGTCACCGGATCCCGGAGGCGGTGGACCACGCGGTGCACTGGATCGTGGTCTGCTCCGAGGGCTACGCCTCCAGCCTGGCCGCGGCGAGCCTGCGGGAGCTCGGGCTGCACCGGGCGACCGACCTGGACGGCGGCTACGTCGCCTGGGCGGCGGCCGGTCTGCCCACCCTTTCGGCCGACGGGGGTTTGGCCTGACGGACCCCCGGGGATTCGATCAGGTGTTTGTTTGTCACATCCGCCTCATGCGTGCACACCTCATGCCGCGTCAGAACAGCAGAGCACCCTGGAACCACACGTGATCACTTTCGAGGGCGCCACCAAGCGCCACCCGGACGGCACCGTCGCCGTCGAGGGCCTGGACCTCGACGTCCCGGCCGGCCGAATAACCGTGCTCGTCGGCCCGTCCGGCTGCGGCAAGACCACCCTGCTGCGGATGGTCAACCGCATGGTCGAACCGACCTCCGGCCGGGTGCTGCTGAACGGCGAGGACGTCGCCTCGCTGCCCGCCGCCCGGCTGCGCCGGGGCATCGGCTACGTCATCCAGCAGGCCGGGCTGTTCCCGCACCGCCGGGTGCTGGACAACATCGCGACCGTGCCCCGGCTGCTCGGCCGGGACCGCCGGACGGCCCGGGCCCGCGCCGCCGAACTGCTGGAGCTGGTCGGCCTGCCGCCGGAGACCTCCCGCCGCTACCCCTTCCAGCTCTCCGGCGGACAGCAGCAGCGGGTCGGCGTGGCCCGCGCACTGGCCGCCGATCCGCCGGTGCTGCTGATGGACGAGCCGTTCAGCGCGGTCGACCCGGTCGTCCGGGCCGGCCTGCAGGAGGAACTGCTGCGGCTGCAGTCCGAGTTGAACAAGACCGTGCTGTTCGTGACGCACGACATCGAGGAGGCCGTGCGGCTCGGCGACCAGGTGGTGGTGCTGCGCGAGCACGGCCGGATCGCCCAGTGCGCCGACCCGCACACCCTGCTCACCGCGCCCGCGGACGACGGCGTGGCCGCCTTCCTCGGCCGCGACCGGGGCCTGCGCGGGCTCGGCCTGCGGCCGGCCACCGCGGTCGCACTGCTGCCCGTCGGCACCGACCTGCACGGCTGGCGGCTGGCGGTGGACGCGGGCGGCCGCCCGACCGCCTGGGAGGGCAACGGCGAACGCCGGCCCGCCCCCGTCTTCGCCCCCGCCGCCGACAGCCTGCGGTCCGCCCTGGACGCCGCGGTGCTCTCCCCCGCCGGCGCCGCCGTCGCCGTGGACGGGTACGGCCGGGCGACCGGCCTGGCCACCCGGGCCGCCGTGCTCGCCGCGCTCGGCCCGGCCGTCCCGGAGCCCGCTGCCGGGGAGCACACGGTCGACGGGCCCACAGTCGAGGAGCCCGCCGGTGGACGGTGAACCGCTCGTCCGCTGGCACTGGATCGGCGACCACCTCGGCTACCTGCGCGACCTCGCGCTGGACCACGCGGTGATCTCGCTCGTCCCGGTGCTGATCGCCCTGCTCGCCGCCGTCCCGCTCGGCCTCCTCTGCGCCCGGCTGCCCCGGCTCTACCAGCCGCTCGCCGCGGTCTTCAACGTGGTGTACGCGCTGCCCGCGATCGCCGTCTTCGTGGTGCTCATCCCGTACACCGGCCTGGCCACCCGGGCCACCGTGATGGTGCCGCTCACCTGCTACGCGCTCGCCGTACTGCTGCCCGCCACCGTCGACGGCCTGCGGGCCGTGCCGGAGGACGTCCGGCAGGCGGCCACCGCCCTCGGCTACGGGCCCTGGCACCGCCTCGCCGCCGTCGACCTCCCCGCCTCCGTGCCGTACCTGGTCGCCGGGGTGCGGGTGGCCGCGGTCTCGTCGATCTCGCTCGCCGCGGTGGGCGCCCTGGTCGGCCGCGGCGGCCTGGGCTACCTCTTCGTCGACGGCTTCCAGCGGACCTTCCCGACCCCGATCCTCGCCGGGATCGCGCTGGTCGTGCTGCTCGCCCTCGCCACCGACCTGCTGCTGGTGCTCGCCCGCCGGCTGCTCGCCCCCTGGGCCGCCGGAGGTGCCCGGTGAACTGGCTCGGCTGGCTGACCACCTTCTTCACCGCCCCCGCCCGGCGCAGCGGACCCGACGCGATCGGCCACCGGATCGCCGAACACCTGGTGTTCTGCGGGGAGGCCCTGCTGTGGGCCGCGGTGCTCGCCGTCCCGCTCGGGCTGCTGATCGGCTACACCGGCCGCGGCTCCTTCGTGGTGACCGCGCTGACCGGCGCCGCCCGGGCACTGCCCACGCTCGGCCTGGTCACCCTCGCCGTGCTGCTGGCGGGCGTCGGCGACACCGCCGTGCTCGTCCCGCTGGTGGCGCTGGCCGCGCCGCCGCTGCTGGTCGCCGCCGCCGAGGGCGTCCGCGGCACCGACCCGGCCGTCCGGGACGCCGCGCTCGGCATCGGGCTGACCCACCGCCAGGTGCTCGGGCAGGTCTGCCTGCCCGCCGCCGCGCCGGTGCTGCTCGCCGGGCTGCGCACCGCCACCGTGCAGACGATCGCGACCGCGACCGTCGCTGCCTACGTCGGCCTCGGCGGACTCGGCCGCTACGTCGTCGACGGCCTGGCCACCAAGGACTACCCGGCCACCGTCGGCGGCGCCCTGCTGGTCGTCCTGCTGGCCGTGGCCGCCCAGCTGCTCTTCGCCCCGCTGATCCGCCGCGCCTCGCCGCCGCAGGCCCGGCTCACCCGCACCACCCGCCGTACCCGCCGTACCCGTACGCCTCGAACGAAGGAAGCCCGATGACCGCCCGACTCGTCCGCACGCTCACCGCCGCCGCACTCGCGCTGGGCGCGGCGGCCTGCTCCTCCTCGTCGGGCGACCCGCTCGCCGCCGACGGCGGATCCGCCAAGCCCGCCGACGGCAGGACCGTCGTCGTCGGCTCCGCCAACTTCCCGGAGAACGTGCTGCTCGCCTCGATCTACTCCCGGGCGCTGAAGGCCAAGGGCGTCAAGGTCGAGGAGAAGTTCAACATCGGCAGCCGCGAGGTGCTGTACGGGCAGCTCAAGAGCGGCAGCCTGACCGTGCTGCCCGAGTACAACGGCGCCCTGCTCGCCTACCTGGACCCGAAGACCACCGCCGCCGGCACCGAGGCCGTCGACGCGGAGCTGGGGCGCAAGCTGCCCGCCGAACTCGGCATCCTCGACCCGGCCGCCGCCGAGGACAAGGACTCCCTGACGGTCAGCAAGGAGACCGCCGACCGGCTGAAGCTCACCTCGGTCGCGGACCTCGCCGGCAAGGCGGGCGACCTGGTGGTCGGCGGGCCGCCGGAGTTCAAGTCCCGCCGCGAACAGCAGTTCAAGGACGTCTACGGGCTGACCTTCAAGGAGTGGAAGCCGACCGCCGACACCACCGCGAACGCCCTCAAGGACGGCACCGTCCAGGTCGGCAACGTCTTCACCACCGACCCGCGGATCGTCCAGCTCGGCCTGGTCGCGCTCGCCGACCCGAAGAACCTCTTCAGCGTGCAGAACGTCGTCCCGCTGGTGAACAAGGCCGGGGTGGACGCCACCGCCACGGCCGCGCTGAACGCCGTCTCCGCCAAGCTCGACACCGCCGGCCTCACCGCCCTGATGAAGCGGGTCGCCGTCGACAAGGAGGACCCGTCGGCGGTCGCCGCCGACTGGCTGAAGACCAACGGCCTGGGCTGACCGCCGGCACCCGAAAACCCGGTGACCGCCGCCGGGCGGACGATCATGATGGCTCGCATGACCGACGACACCGTGACCGTCCGCCCGGAGATCCTCGACTACTACAACCGCGGGGCCGAACAGGGCCGACTGCGGCGCGAGCACAACCGGCTGGAGTTCTGGCGCACCCAGGACGTGCTGCGCCGACTGCTCGGCCCCGCCCCGCTGCGGGTGCTGGACGTCGGCGGCGGGGCCGGCGTGCACGCCGAATGGCTGGCCGCCGACGGCCACGAGGTCCACCTGCTCGACCCGGTACCGCTGCACGTCGAGCAGGCGTCCGCGCTGCCCGGCGTCCGCGCCGCCCTCGGC
This sequence comes from Kitasatospora arboriphila, assembly GCF_039528095.1. Lineage (NCBI taxonomy): Bacteria > Bacillati > Actinomycetota > Actinomycetes > Kitasatosporales > Streptomycetaceae > Kitasatospora > Kitasatospora arboriphila. The sequence goes on along the minus strand of NZ_BAAALD010000019.1, from coordinate 62,755 downwards.
GACGCCCGCGCGCTGGAGGCCGCCGACGGCTCGTACGACGCGGTGCTGCTGCTCGGGCCGCTCTACCACCTGACCGAACGCGCCGACCGGCTGCGGGCGCTCGCCGAGGCCCGCCGGGTCTGCCGACCGGGCGGTGCGGTGGTCGCCGCCACCATCAACCGGTACGCCGGGCTGCACGACCAGCTGCGGGTCGGCCGCTACTTCGAGCCCGGCCCGCGCGCGGCCACCGACGCCTGCGCGGCCACCGGCCTGCTCGGCGGCACCGGCGACAACCCGCTCTTCACCACCGCCTGGTTCCACCACCCGGCCGACGTCCTCGACGAGTTCGCCGCCGCCGGGCTGCCGGACGCCCGGCAGTACGGGCTGGAGGGCGCGGCCTGGCTGATGGGCGACGTCAACACGTGGCTGGACGACCCGGAGCGCCGCGGCACCGTGCTCACGGCCCTGCGCACCACCGAGTCGGAGCCCTCCCTGCTCGGCATCAGCGGCCACCTGCTGACCGCGGCGACCGCCCCGAGCTGACGGTTTGCGCCGGTGGGACCTACGCCGCCTGCCCGGCAGACGGCTTGCAAGGCCGGCACAGCGTCAGGAAGGCCGTGAGCGAGAGCAGCGCACTGCCGAGCACCACCGTGCCCAGCAGCACCGCGGACGGCTCGCCGCCCGCGCTGCTGAGCGGGGCGACCACGGCTCCGCAGAGGAAGGTGCCGAGGCCGAGCAGGGCGGAGGCGGAGCCTGCCGCGTGCGGGGCCGTGGTGAGCGCCTGTGCCGCCGAGTTCGGGCCGACCACGCCCATGGCCGCCATCAGCAGGCACATCGCCGGGCAGACCGCGGCCAGGCCGAGGTCCCACACCCCGGTGAAGAGGGTGAGCGCGAGCCCGGCCGCCCCCGCGGTCACCAGGCCCAGCAGCATCAGCGTGTCGGGGCGCAGCCGGGTGACCAGCACCCGGCCGTTGAGCTGGGTGGAGGCCATCAGGGCCACCGAGTTGACGGCGAAGAGCAGGCTGTAGGTCTGCGGCGAGACCCGGTAGACCTCCTGCAGCACGGTGGAGGACCCGCTGACGTAGGCGAAGAGCGCACCGAAGGCGAAGGTGCTGGTGAGGACGTAGCCGAGGAAGCTCCGGTCGCGGAGCAGCCCGCCGACGGCCCGTAGGGTGGTGGTCAGGCCGCCGCGGTGGCGGCGTTCGGGCGGCAGCGACTCGTGCAGGGCGGCCGCGGCGAGCACGGTGAGGACGGCGCCGAGTACGGCGAGGACGGCGAAGGTGCCGCGCCAGTCGGTCACGTGCAGCAGTTGGGCGCCGAGCACGGGCGCGACGATCGGGGCCAGGCCGGAGATCATCGCCAGCGAGGCCATGAAGCGGATCATCGCGACGCCCTCGTAGCAGTCCCGGGCCACGGCCCGGGCGATCACCAGCCCGGCCGCGCCGGCGACGCCCTGCACGAAGCGGGCGGCGACCAGCACGCCGAGGCCGGGGGCGAGGGCGCAGACCAGGGTGGCGAGGGAGTAGACCGCGATGCCGGCGAGCAGCGGGCGGCGGCGGCCGTGCCGGTCGCTCAGCGGGCCGAACACCAGCTGACCGGCGGCCATGCCGAACAGTTGCGCGGTGAAGGTCAGTTGGACGGCGGGTGCGGTGGCGTGCAGGTCCGCGGCGAGCGAGGGCAGGGCCGGCAGGTAGAGGTCGGTGGTGAAGGGGCCGAGCGCGACCAGGCCGCCGAGGGCGGCGACGGTGGCCCGGCCGGGCCGTGCGGCGGTCGCCGGGCCGGCGGCGGGGGTGGTCCGCTCGCCGCCGGCGTCGACGGTCGGGCCTGCCATGGCGCTCCTCGGGATCGGATCGGTGGTGGCTGCTCGGCGCGGCCGGCCGCGGGTGCCGGGATTCGTACCGTAACCCGGTGTGCCCGGCTCAGGCTCGGGCGGCGTCCGGCCGTTCGGCCGCACCGAAGCTGCGGACGACCTCGATGGTGCCGACGATGTGCCGGTTGAACTCCGCCAGCTCCTCGGCGGGGACCCAGAGTTCGAGGATGGTCTCGCCGCCGGCCTGCCGGACGGGGAAGCGCTCCAGGTAGGCGCTGTCGGCCTCGAACCGGGTGACGTAGCCGGCGCCGGAGGCGGGCACGTTCCAGTCCCGGGCGATCCGGACGGCGTAGTCCTCGTTGAGCACCGGGTAGAAGATCGGCTGCTCCGGCAGACGGGGCGGCCAGGCGCGCCATCCGGAGGCCTCGACGAGCGCGAGCTCCTTCGGGCCGGTCGGACGCCAGAGGGTGGTGGTCTGCATACACCCGACCGTATCGGCCGCCGACCCCGCCCGGCGACGCATTTTCGGCCTTCAACTTCCCTTAAGGCACCGGCTCTTGATGTGCACACGAGGCGCTGCTTTGCTGTGCGGACGAAGTTAGGAAACTTTCCTGACGGTTCCCGCGACAACCCACGACGAACGGAGAACCATGCCCTCGCACGCCCTGCGGCACCGGCGCGTCCGCCCCCTGCTCGCCCTCGCCGGCGCGGCCGCGCTCGCCGCCGGCACCTTCGCCCTGGCGCCGGCCGGACAGGCCGCCACCGCCGCGGCCGCCGACCCGGTGGGCCTCAACGCCCCGTACGAGTACCTCGGCTGGGGCAGCCCGCAGAAGCCGACCGACGTGATGGCGGCGACCGGGGTCAAGCAGTTCACCCTCGCCTTCATGCTCAGCGACGGCGGCTGCAACCCCAAGTGGGACGGCAGCCGACCGCTGACCGGCGGCAGCGACCAGAGCGCGATCAACGCGATCCGGGCGGCCGGCGGGGACGTGGTGGTCTCCTTCGGCGGCTGGAGCGGCAACAAGCTCGGCGAGAAGTGCACCTCGGCAAGCGCCCTGGCCGCGGCCTACCAGAAGGTGATCGACGCCTACAAGCTCAAGGCGATCGACGTGGACATCGAGAACACCGAGGTGGCGAGCGCGGCCGTCCGGCAGCGGGTGGTCTCCGCCCTGAAGACGGTCGAGAGCAAGAACCCGGGCATCCGCACCTACCTGACCTTCGGCACCACGCCCACCGGCCCCGACGCCAACGGCCTGGACCTGATCAAGAAGGGCGCCGCGGCCGGGCTCGCCCTCGACGGCTGGACGATCATGCCCTTCGACTTCGGCAGCCACAGCGGCTCCATGGGCAGCGTCTCCACCAAGGCCGCCGACGGTCTGCAGAAGGCGGTGGCGAGCGCGTACGGCTACGACAGCGCGACCGCGTACCGGCACATCGGCATCTCCTCGATGAACGGGAAGACCGACGAGGCCGACGAGACCGTCTCCACCGGCGACTTCACCACCATGCTGAACTACGCCAAGGCGCACCACCTGGCCCGGTTCACCTTCTGGGCGGTCAACCGGGACCGGGCCTGCCCCTCCGGCACCCAGGCCGGCGACTCCTGCAGCGGGATCTCCCAGTCGGCGTACGCCTTCACGAAGATCGTCGCCGGCTACCACGGCTGAGCCGGGCGGCACCGGGACGCTGCGGCGGCGGTCAGCGCGGGGCGATCAGCGCGGCCTCGGCGAAGTTGTCCCAGTGGGCGGCCGCGCCGAGCGGGATGCAGGCCCAGTCCCTCATCGGCCGGCCGCCCATCGGATCGAACAGGTGGGCGCCCGGCAGCCGCAGCGCCTCCGCGAGGGCGGGCGTGTCCCGGCCCAGCCGGCACACCAACTCGTCCTCGTGCAGGCCGGCGAAGGCCTTGCCCGCGGTGTCCTTCAGACAGGGCATGCCGAACATCTTCGACTGCGTCGCGCCCCGCGGGGCGAGCTCCTCGGCGATCTCCGCGTAGCGCGCGGCCGGGTCCGACGGTTCCGTCATGGCGCCATGGTGGCACCGGGCCCGGAACGGCGGCGCACGCCACGCGGACGGGTCCGGGCCGACCGGGGCCTTGAGTGCGGACGGCCGGACATGTAAGGATTGAGACCCGTGAGCATCCCTGTACACACGCTTCCCGCCTCCCCGCTCCGCGTCGCCGTGGCGCAGGCCCCGCTCGTCCCGCTGGACATCGCCGCGAACGCCGCCACCGCGGCCGCGCTGGTCCGCCGGGCCGCCGCGCAGGGCGCCCGGCTGCTGCTGCTCTCCGAACTCTTCCTGACCGGCTACGAGACCGTCGGCATCGCCGCCGACCCGGACACCCTGACCGTCGCCCCGGACGACCCCCGGCTCGCCCCGCTGGCCGCCGCCTGCGCCGGGACCGGCACCGCCGTGGTGGTCGGCGCCCCCGTCCGCGACCGGGACACCGGCACGCTGCACATCGCCGCCCTCGCCCTGGACGGGTCCGGCCGCACGGCCGCCGTCTACCGCAAGCAGTTCGCCACCCCCAACGAGCGCGCCGCCGGCTTCTCCCCCGGCACCGGCGGCTGCACCCTGGAACTCGACGGCTGGCGGCTCGGCATCGGCGTCTGCTGGGACTCCGGCTTCCCCGAGCACGCCCGCGCCGCCGCCCTCGACGGCGCCCACGCCTACCTGGTGGGCGCCCTGTTCGGCACCGGCCCCGGCGCCCACCAGCGCCGCACCGTCTTCCCCGCCCGGGCACTCGACAACACCCTGTACGTCCTGCTGGCCAACCACGTCGGCCGCTCCGGGCCGTACACCGGCTGCGGGCTCAGCGCCGCCTGGGGCCCGGACGGGCACCTGCTGGCCGAGGCCGCCGAGGACGCACCGGAGCTGCTCACCGTCGACCTCGACCCGGCCGTCCTGGCCCGCGCCCGCACCGACGACCCCGTCCTCCTCCAGCCCGGCCTCACCACCACCCCCACCCGCACCACGGCAACCCTCAGCACCACCGGGGGCGCGGGGAGCTGCGCAATGGGGAAGCGGGCCACCGCCCACATCACGGCCCAACCGGAACCGTCATGACAGCCACCCCCGGACTGCGCAGTTCCCCGCGCCCCTAGGCCCCAGGAAATACCCGGGCTCGTCGGGCGTTGTGCTGTGCAGGAGGTGTCCCACCATGGGTGACGAGGAGCAGTTCCGCATCGAGCACGACTCGATGGGCGAGGTCCGGGTGCCGGCGGCCGCCAAGTGGCAGGCGCAGACGCAGCGCGCGGTGCAGAACTTCCCGGTCTCCGGCCAGCGGCTGGAGCGCTCGCACATCGCGGCGCTGGCCCGGATCAAGGCCGCCGCGGCGAAGGTCAACGCGGAGCTGGGCGTGCTGGACGCGCCGACGGCGGAGGCGATCGCGGCCGCCGCCGAGGAGGTGGCGGAGGGCCGCTGGGACGACCAGTTCCCGGTGGACGTCTTCCAGACCGGCTCCGGCACCTCGTCCAACATGAACACCAACGAGGTGATCGCCACCCTGGCCGGGGAGCGGCTCGGCCGGCCGGTGCACCCCAACGACCACGTGAACGCGAGCCAGTCGTCGAACGACGTGTTCCCCTCGTCGATCCACGTCGCGGCGACGGGGGCGGTCGGCAACGAGCTGGTGCCGGCGCTGGAGCACCTGGCGGCCGCGCTGGAGCGCAAGTCCGCCGAGTTCGCCGAGGTGGTCAAGTCCGGCCGGACGCACCTGATGGACGCCACGCCCGTCACCCTCGGCCAGGAGTTCGGCGGGTACGCGGCCCAGGTGAGGTACGGCGTAGAACGGCTGCGTGCCGCGCTGCCGCGGGTCGCCGAACTGCCGCTGGGCGGTACGGCGGTGGGTACCGGCATCAACACCCCGCCGGGGTTCTCCGCCGCGGTGATCGCGGAGGTCGCCCGGGCGACCGGGCTGCCGCTCACCGAGGCCCGCGACCACTTCGAGGCCCAGGGCGCCCGCGACGGGCTGGTCGAACTGAGCGGCCAGCTGCGGACGGTGGCGGTCGGCTTCACGAAGATCGCGAACGACCTGCGGTGGATGGGCTCCGGTCCGCGCACCGGTCTCGGCGAGCTCAACCTGCCGGATCTGCAGCCCGGTTCGTCGATCATGCCGGGCAAGGTGAACCCGGTGATCCCCGAGGTGGTGCTGATGGTGGCCGCCCAGGTGATCGGCAACGACACGACCGTGACGGTGGCCGGTGCGAGCGGCAACTTCGAGCTGAACGTGATGCTGCCGGTGATCGCGCGCAACGTGCTGGAGTCGGTGCGGCTGCTGGCGTCGGCGGCCCGGCTGCTGGCCGACCGCACGGTCGACGGGCTGACCGCGAACGCCGAGCGGGCCCGGGAGTACGCGGAGTCCTCGCCGTCGGTGGTCACGCCGCTGAACCGGTACATCGGCTACGAGGAGGCCGCGAAGGTGGCCAAGCAGTCGCTGGCCGAGCGCAAGACGATCCGCCAGGTGGTGCTGGAGCGCGGCTACGTCGAGCGCGGCCTGCTGACGGAGGCGCAGTTGGACGAGGCGCTGGACGTGCTGCGGATGACCCGCCCCTGACGGCCCGTCCGCGGACCGGGTCGCCGGAACAGCCGGTGGAACGGTCGACGGGTGCGGACCGTGGGGTCCGCACCCGTCGGGGGGTTGTCCGTGTCGGTCTCCGTCATCCGCGGCTCCTACCCATACCCATCTTCGAGGACATGCCGGTCATCGCCATGGCGATGGCCGCACCCGCGAGGCAGACCATCACGCCGCCGGTCACGCAGTTGGTCCAGATCGTCCGGTAGAACGCCTGGTCGCCGACGGTCGCCCAGGGAGCGACGATCGTCCAGGCGCCGAGTGCCAGTCCGGCGTAGGCGCGCGCGTGGGTCCGCTCGAAGGCGGTGGCGTAGCCGCCCAGCAGGAAGGCGAAGGTCAGACCGCAGATCAGGTTGCTCAGGGTCACGCCCTGGATGCCGCCCGCGGCGGGGAAGAGGGCGAACCCGACGACCCACGGGGAGATCGCCAGGAAGATTCCGGCGATGATGCAGAGCGCTTCGACGCCCTGGGCGAGCATCGTCGAGGTGACGCGCTCGTAGTGTTCACGCATGGCAAGGATGTCCGGATGGCGCTCCATACCCGGAAGCTGGGTCGACACCGGGAACCACCTCCAAGGTCGGTGACGAGGCAGGCGACTGCCCCGTACCCATTGTGTCCCTTATCTAACCTTTACGCCTGATTATCACCCTTTTGTCATGATGTGCCCGGCCGCTCGACCCTCAGTGCGGCGTCGACCTGCAGGAACGCCGCCACGGCCGCGGCCTCCCCGTCCAGTTCGTCCCGCACCGCCGCCGGCAGTGCCCGGAAGGGCTCGACCACCAGGGCCCCCTTCTCCCGCCGCCAGCTGCCGAGCACCCGGCCGTCCGCCACCAGGGCCGGCTTCACGATCCCGCCGCCCGCGTTGATCCGCCGGGCGAACTCCGGCGCCAGCAGGGCGTCCCGGTTCCGGTAGCCGATCACGTAGTTGTCGAAGGCGCCGAGCAGCCGCACCACCGGTGGCCCGGCCGGCAGCGGCCCGGCGCCGGGCGCCGCGAACAGGCCCGGTGCGACCTCCTCCGGCCCGGCCGCGGCCACGGCCCGCCGGGCCTCGCGCACCGGCAGACCGGACCAGGCGGCGAAGTCGGCGGCCTCCGCCGGGCCGAAGGCCGCCAGGTAGCGGCCGGCCAGCTCGGCGGCCGGGCCCTCGGGCGCGGGGCGGCCCTGCGGCAGCGGCAGGTAGCCGGGATCGCGCGGCGTCACGTCGGCGCCCCGGCAGAGCAGCCCGTGCGCCGTCGCCCAGCCCATCAGATGGGCCGGGGCCTGGCCCGTCGGGTCGATCCCGAGGCCCTGGTTGTTCAGCAGCCGGACGAGTTCGGCGCGGCCGCGCGGTACGTCCAGCAGTGCGGGCAGCAGCTCCCCGGCGCGGGCGCAGACCTCCTCGGTGAGCCCGAGTTCGCGGCGCCGCCGGGCACCGGCGGCCAGGTTGCGGGCGGCGAACAGGCCGAGCATCCAGCGCGCGTCCTCGGCCGGCACCAGGTGCAGCGTGCCGCGCATCAGCGCGAGCACCACCGTCTCCCCCGCGGCGAGCGCCCGCCCCGGCTCGCCCGGGTCCGCCACGCCGCGGGCCCGCAGCCCCAGCCGGGCCGCCCCGGCGTCCTGCGCCTGCACGCCCCCCGACGTCCCGGCGGCCGCCGCGGCCCGCGTCCGTGCCCGCCCGAACTGTGCCTGCATCCGCCGCCGCAGCAGCTCCACCTCGTCCACCCGGCCATTCTTCCGCCGGGCGGACCGCGTGAGGTGCGTCTCACGCGGCGCGCCCGCATTGCCTATGCAACTCGTTGCATAGCAGGATGCGGGCATGGCACTGGAGCACGCGATCCTCGTCTCCCTCCTGGAGCAGCCCGGGTCGGGCTACGAACTGGCCCGCCGCTTCGACCGCTCCATCGGGCGCTTCTGGACGGCCACCCACCAGCAGATCTACCGGGTGCTGCGGCGGATGGAGGCGGACGGCTGGGTCGCCGCGGAGGAGGTCGCCCAGGACGGGCGGCCGGACAAGAAGGTGTACTCGGCGACCGCGGCGGGCCGCGGTGTCCTGGTCGGCTGGCTGCGCGAGCCGGTCGAACCGGAGACCGTCCGGCACGAACTCGCCGTGAAGATCCGCGCCGCGGCCTTCGACGACCCGGCCGCGCTCGTCCCCGAGGTCGAGCGGCACCGCGCGGAGCACGCCGCCCTGCTCGCCCGCTACCTCTCCGGCGAGCAGCGCGACTTCCCCGACCCGGACGCCCTCGACGCCCAGCAGCGCCTCCAGCACGTGGTGCTGCGCGGCGGCATCGAGTACGAGCGGATGATCCTCGCCTGGCTGGACGACGTGCTCACCACCCTGCACCGCCTGCAAGCCACGCCACCCTCGACCCCTGGGACCTGATGATGCAGCTGTTCAACCCGCGCTCCTACGACCCCGCGCAGTTCGACGACACCACCCGCCGGTTGCTGCGCGCCACCGTCGACTGGTTCGAGTCGCGTGGCAAGAAGGCGCTGATCGACACCTACATCGACCGCGCCTGGTACGCGGACTTCCTGGAGTTCGCCGCCAAGGAGGGCCTGTTCGCGGAGTTCCTGACGCCGTCCTCGGCCGACCCGGCGAAGCGCTGGGACACCGCCCGGATCGCCGAGCTCAACGAGATCCTCGGCTTCTACGGCCTCGGCTACTGGTACACCTGGCAGGTCACCATCCTCGGCCTCGGCCCGGTCTGGCAGAGCGAGAACGAGGCCGTCCGCGCCCGCGCCGCGCAGCTGCTCTCCGAGGGCCACGTGATGGCCTTCGGCCTGTCCGAGCGCAGCCACGGCGCCGACATCTACTCCACCGACATGGTGCTGACCCCGGACGGCGAGGGCGGCTTCACCGCCACCGGCTCCAAGTACTACATCGGCAACGGCAACGTGGCCGGCCTGGTGTCGGTCTTCGGCCGCCGCTCCGACGTGGAGGGCCCGGAGGGCTACGTCTTCTTCGCCGCCGACAGCCGGCACGAGGCGTACCACCTGGTCAAGAACGTGGTGAACGCGCAGATGTACGTCAGCGAGTTCCGCCTGGAGGAGTACCCGGTGCGCGCCGAGGACGTGCTGCACACCGGCAAGGCCGCCTTCGACGCCGCGCTGAACACCGTCAACGTCGGCAAGTTCAACCTGTGCACCGCCTCGATCGGCATCTGCGAGCACGCGATGTACGAGGCCGTGACGCACGCCCACAACCGGGTGCTGTACGGCAAGCGGGTCACCGAGTTCGCCCACGTGAAGCGCGAACTGACGGACGCGTACGCGCGCCTGGTCGCGATGAAGCTGTTCAGCTCCCGCTCGGTGGACTACTTCCGCACCGCCTCTCCGGAGGACCGCCGCTACCTGCTCTTCAACCCGATGACCAAGATGAAGGTCACCACCGAGGGCGAGAAGGTCATCGACCTGATGTGGGACGTCATCGCGGCCAAGGGCTTCGAGGCGGACACCTACTTCGACAAGGCCGCCAAGGACATCCGCGGCCTGCCGAAGCTGGAGGGCACCGTCCACGTCAACCTGGCGCTGATCCTCAAGTTCATGGGCAACTACCTGTTCAACCCGGCCGAGTTCGCGCCGGTGCCGAACCGGGTGGACGCCGCGGACGACGAGTTCCTGTTCCGCCAGGGCCCGGCCCGCGGCCTGGGCGCGATCCGCTTCCACGACTGGCGCACCGCCTACGACACGCACGCCGCCGTGCCGAACGTGGCCCGCTTCCGCGAGCAGGCGGACGGCCTCTGCGCGCTGCTGCTCGCCCACGCGCCGAGCGCCGAGCAGCAGCAGGACCTGGACTTCCTGCTGGAGATCGGCCAGCTCTTCGCGCTGGTCGTCTACGGCCAGCTGGTGCTGGAGCAGGCGGAGCTGACCGGCCTCGACGGCGACGTCCTGGACCAGATCTTCGACGCCCTGGTGCGGGACTTCTCCGCGCACGCCACCGAACTGCACGGCAAGTCCTCCACCACCGAGGAGCAGGCCGCCTGGGCGCTGGCGCACGTCCGCCGCCCGGTGGCCGACGCCGAGCGCGCCGCCCGGGTCTGGGCGAAGGTCGAGGCGCTGTCCGGCGCCTACGAGATGCAGCCGTAGTGCGAGGGAGGGGGTGCCGCCTCTCCGGCACCCCCTCCGCCCTGCCCGTCAGAAGGTCAGTTTCCAGCCGGCGATCGTGCCGGTGTCCTGCGCGGCCACGTCCTGCACCTTCAACTTCCATGTGCCGTTGGCCACTTCGCTGGAGGCGTTGACGGTGTAGGTGGTGATCACGTTGTCGGCCGAGTCGTTGGAGCTGGAGTTCTTCAGCCGGTAGCTGCTGCCGTCCGGTGCGACCAGGTCGATCACCAGGTCGCCGCGCCAGGTGTGCTTGATGTCCACGCCCACCTGCAGCGCGGCGGGCGCGTTGCCTGCCACCCCGGAGACGGTGATCGAGGAGGTCACCGCGGCCCCCGCGTCCGGGATCGCCACGGCGGTGGTGTTCTCGAAGACCTTGCCGGGCGGCGGCGCGCTCTCGGTGCCGAGCGTCCAGACCGCGTGGGCGATCGCGTCGCTCATCCGGTCCAGCGCGGTGTCGTCGATGTTGGCGCTGGTGTCGCAGGACGCGTGGTAGCAGCGGTCGAAGGCCTGGCCCGCGGTGCCGCCCCACTTGCTCGCCTGGGCGCTGGTCTTGGTGTAGTCGGCGCCGCTGAACAGGCCGCCGACCGGGATGCCCGCGTTCTTGAACGGCGCGTGGTCGGAGCGGCCGTCACCCTCGGTCTCCGGCTCGGTGGCCACGCCGATCCCGGAGAAGTACGTCTTGAACAGGTTGTCCAGCTTGGTGTCGTCGTCGTAGACGAAGTAGCCGGGGTTCGGCGAGCCGATCATGTCGAAGTTGAGGTACGCCTCGATGCTCGAACGCTCGCCGGCGGACAGGCCGTTGACGTAGTTCTTGGAGCCGACCATGCCGTACTCCTCGGCGCCCCACCAGCCGAACCGCAGGTGCTTGGTGGGCTGCAGGCCGGCCCGCGACACGGCGAGCGCGACCTCCAGGATGCCGGCCGAGCCGGAGCCGTTGTCGTTGATCCCGGGCCCGCCGGTGACGGAGTCCAGGTGTGAGCCGGCCATCACCGTGTGCGAGGCGTCGCCGCCCGGCCAGTCGGCGATCAGGTTGTAGCCGGTGGCGCCGTTGTAGGTGAAGGTCTTCAGCGCGGTGGTGTAGCCGGCCGCGTCGAGCTTGGCCTTCACGTAGTCGACCGAGGCCTTGTACCCGGCCCGGCCGTGCGCCCGGTTGCCGCCGTTGGCGGTGGCTATGGACTGCAGCTGGGCGAGGTGCGCCTTGACGTTGGCGACCGGGATGTCGGGGGCCGCCGCGAGCGCGGGGGCGGGCCCGGCGGACGCGGAGGGGGCGAGCAGCGTCGCGGCGAGCGTGGCGGCGGCGACGGCGGCCAGGGCGGCGGGACGGCGCAGGCGGGATCGCCGCTGCGCACGCCGGAAGGCATGCAGGGACACGTAGGACTCCGGATTCCGGTGGGGCAGAACGGGACCTGACGGTGCGGCCGCCCGGTGGGGTGGGGGTGGGCGGCCGTGAAGTTGACGCGCTCATGATGGTCGGGCTTCGGTAAAGCCACCGTCAAGAGGCCGTCACACAACGGCCGTTCGCCTGACACCCGTTCACCGGCTCGCCCCCGGACGGAGCAGCACCGGGCGCCGGTCAGGTCCATGCCCGGCACAGTGGCCAGGAGTGCCCCCGCTGCGAAAGGCCCGCCGTCGTGCCGCCGAACCCCCGCCCCCGCCCCGTCCGCCGCCTGCTGGCCGCCGCGCTGCTGGCCACCGCCCTGCTGCCCGCCGCCCCGGCCGCCGCGGCCGAACACCTGCGCACCGTCTACGGCCGCCCCGTCCCCTTCGGCGACGGCGCCGCACACACCTACGCCCGCCTGCGCGGCGACGAGCCCGTCGAGATCGGCGTCGCCCTCACCCGCGGCTCGCTGACCGACCTGCCCACCGAACCCGCCGACGGCCGGCACTGCTACGACCGCGACGGCGACGGCACCGTCGACCCCATGCACGAGTGCGCCGGCGGCCACGAGTACGCGCTCGCCCTGCCCCGGGCCCTGCGCGACCTGCCCGGGATGCCGCTGGACTTCGCCCTGCTCGACTGGGACCCGGCCGGCCACGGCCCGCCGAAGGTCTACGACCGCCCCCACCTCGACGTGCACTTCTACCTGCAGTCCGACGCCGAACGGCAGGCGATCCGCCCCGGCCCGTGCGGCATCCTGATCGACTGCACCGACTTCGCGACGGCCACCAGGCCGCTGCCGCCCGAGTACCTGCCCGCCGACTACACCGACAAGGGCCTCGCCCAGGTCGCCATGGGCAACCACCTCACCGACCTCACGGGCGAGGAGTGGCACGGCAAGGGATTCACCCGCACCTTTGTGTACGGCACCTACGACGCCCGGATCACCTTCCTGGAGCCGATGGTCACGCTCGCCGCGCTGCAGGCCGCCGAGGGCGCCGACCCGGCCGACGCGTGCCGGCCGGTCAAGCAGCCGCAGGCCTGGCAGGTGCCCGGCTGGTACCCGCGCGCCTACTGCGTGCGGCACTCGGCCGACAGCGGCGAGTACACCGTCTCCCTGGAGGACTTCGCCCGGCACGCCTGAGACCCGCCGCCCCACCCGACCCCACCTGGAGGCCCCATGCCGCCCGTCGGACTGCTCGCCCGCATCGAGGCCAAGCCGGAACACGCCGAGGAGGTCGCCGAGCTGCTGCTCGGCGCGCTGCCGATGGCCGTCGAGGAGGTGGACACCCGGACCTGGTTCGCCTTCCGCGAGAGCGAGACCGTCTTCGGCATCTTCGACACCTTCGACGACGCCCAGGGCCGCGAGTACCACCTCCAGGGCCGGATCGCCGCCGCCCTCATGGAGGCCGCCCCCCGCCTCCTCGCCGCCCCGCCCGACATCCGCTACGTGGACGTCCTCGCGGCGGCGCTGCCGTAGGAGGCAGCGGTCGAGGTGCCCCCGGCGCCCCTGAGCTGCTGCCCCGACTGCACCGGCAACCGGACGTACGGTGGACGTGGAGAGGCTCAGCCATGTACTACCCCGACCGTGAGGAAGCGGGCCGCCGGCTGGCGGCCGAACTGCAGCGGTGGCGCGGGGCCGACCCGGTCGTGGTGGCGCTGCCCCGCGGGGGCGTCCCGGTCGCCGCGCCGGTGGCCCGGGCGCTGCGGGCGCCGCTCGACATCTGTGTGATCCGCAAGCTCGGCGTGCCCTTCCAGCCGGAGCTGGGCATGGGGGCGATCGGCGAGGGCGGCGCCCGGGTGGTCAACGACGCGGTGGTGCGCGGCGCCCGGGTCTCGCCCGAGCAGCTCGCCGAGGTCGAGCGGGAGGAGCGGGCCGAGCTGGAGCGCCGCGCCGAGCGGTACCGCCGGGGCCGCTCGCCCGTTCCGCTGGCCGGCCGGACGGTGATCGTGGTGGACGACGGGGTGGCGACCGGCTCGACCGCGCTGGCGGCCTGCCGGATCGTCCGTGCCCGCGGGGCGGCCCGGGTGGTGCTGGCGGTGCCGGTGGCGCCGCAGGACTGGGCGGCCCGGCTGGGCGGGGACGTCGACGACCTGGTCTGCCCGCACACCCCGGCCCGGTTCTGGGCGATCGGCGAGTTCTACACGGACTTCTCGCAGACCTCGGACGCCGAGGTGATCGCCCTGCTCGACGAGGCCGCGGCCCGGCAGCAGCAGCCGGAGGACCCGGAGATCACCCTGGAGGCGGGCGGCGTGGAGCTGCTGGGGGTGCTGACCCGGCCGCAGGACGCCCTCGGCCTGGTGCTGTTCGCGCACGGCAGCGGCAGCGGCCGGCTCAGTCCGCGCAACCGGTACGTGGCGGGCGAACTCAACCGGGCCGGGCTGGCGACACTGCTGTTCGACCTGCTCACCCCGGCCGAGGAGATCGACCGGGAGAAGGTCTTCGACACGGAGCTGCTCGGCCGGCGGCTGGCGGAGGTGACCCGGCTGGTCACGGCGCGGCCGGACTGCGCCGGACTGCCGGTCGGCTACTTCGGCGCGAGCACCGGCGCGGCCGCGGCGCTGCGGGCGGCCGCCGAGCCGGGTCTGCGGGTGGCCGCGGTGGTCTCCCGCGGCGGGCGGCCTGACCTGGCCGGGCCGGTGCTGGGCGGGGTGTCGGCGCCGGTGCTGCTGATCGTCGGCGGGGCCGACCGCACGGTGCTGGAGCTGAACCGGCGGGCGGAGGCGCAGCTGGGGGCGCCGGCGTCGCTGGCGGTCGTCCCGGACGCAGGCCACCTCTTCGAGGAGCCCGGTGCGCTGGAGGCGGTCGCCGCCCTGGCCGCGGACTGGTTCGCGCAGCACCTCTCGCCGGTGGCCCGATGACTGGGCAATCCGTACAGCCCGCCAGGCCCCGACCTGCTCACCTTGTACACATTGATCAGTGGAAATCGCAGCTGTTGCCCAACCTCCGGACCGAAGGCAAGCTCTGCGCAACCGCTACCGCCCGACCCCTCGCGGTGCGGAGAACCTCAACGTGGAGGAGCACCGATGACCGCCAACGCCGTGGAACTCACCCCCGCCGAGCTGGAGGCCGGCCTCGACGCCGAGCAGCTCCGCACGCTCGTCGGCCTGGTCGAGCACGACCCCGCGGGCGACCCCTTCCCGGTGACCGCCCAGGACGCGGTGGTGTTCGTCGTCGGCAACGCCACCCAGACGGCGCAGTTCTACCAGGCCGTGTTCGGCATGGAGCTGGTCGCCTACTCCGGCCCGGAGACCGGCCGCCGCGACCGCAAGGCCTTCGTGCTGCGCTCCGGCTCGTGCCGCTTCGTGATCAAGGGCGGTGTCTCCCCGGACAGCCCGCTGCTGGACCACCACCGCCGGCACGGCGACGGCGTGGTCGACCTGGCGCTGGAGGTGCCGGACGTCGACAAGTGCATCGCGCACGCCCGCGCCCAGGGCGCCACCGTCCTGGAGGAGCCGAACGACGTCTCCGACGAGAACGGCACCGTGCGCCGCGCCGCGATCGCCACCTACGGCGAGACCCGGCACACCCTGATCGACCGCTCCCGCTACAACGGCCCGTACCTGCCCGGCTACGTCGTCGCCGAGAGCAAGGTGCAGCGGCCCGCCGGCGCGCCGAAGCGGCTGTTCCAGGCGCTGGACCACGCGGTCGGCAACGTCGAGCTCGGCAAGATGGACGAGTGGGTCTCGTTCTACAACCGGGTCATGGGCTTCGTGAACATGGCCGAGTTCGTCGGCGACGACATCGCCACCGAGTACTCCGCGCTGATGTCCAAGGTCGTCGCGAGCGGCAACCACCGGGTGAAGTTCCCGCTGAACGAGCCGGCGATCGCGAAGAAGAAGTCGCAGATCGACGAGTACCTGGAGTTCTACACCGGCGCCGGCTGCCAGCACATGGCCCTCGCCACCAACGACATCCTCACCACCGTCGACGTGCTGCGTTCGCGCGGCGTCGAGTTCCTCAACACCCCGGACTCCTACTACGACGACCCGGCGCTGCGCGAGCGGATCGGCAAGGTCCGCGTGCCGATCGAGGAGCTGAAGTCCCGCGGCATCCTGGTCGACCGCGACGAGGACGGCTACCTGCTGCAGATCTTCACCAAGCCGATCGGCGACCGCCCGACCGTCTTCTACGAGTTCATCGAGCGGCACGGTTCGCTGGGCTTCGGCAAGGGCAACTTCAAGGCGCTCTTCGAGGCCATCGAGCGCGAGCAGGAGAAGCGCGGAAACCTCTGACCCACCCCCTGACGAGGAGACCGGGACATGGCGCACTACCGGCAGCTGGGCGACATCCCGCCCAAGCGGCACACCCAGCACCGCACGCCCGAGGGCGGGCTGTACTACGAGGAGTTGATGGGCGAGGAGGGCTTCAGCTCGGACTCCTCGCTGCTCTACCACCGGGGCATCCCCTCGGCGATCGTGGACGCCCGGCCGTGGGAGCTGCCGAGCCAGGCCACCACGCCCAACCTTCCGCTGATCCCCCGCCACCTGAAGCTGCACCAGCTCTTCGGCGAGGAGTGGAAGGGCACCGACGTGGTGGCCGGGCGCCGCCTCGTCCTCGGCAACTCCGACGTGCGGATCTCGTACGTGGTCGCCGGGGCGCCCAGCGAGCTGTACCGCAACGGGCTCGGCGACGAGTGCGTGTACGTGGAGGACGGCGAGGCCACCGTGGAGACGGTGTTCGGCTCGCTGGACGTCCACCGCGGCGACTACGTGATCATCCCGCGGGCCACCACGCACCGCTGGGTGCCCACCGGCGACGGCCCGCTGCGCGCGTACTGCATCGAGGCGAACAGCCACATCACCCCGCCGAAGCGCTACCTGTCCCGGTTCGGGCAGCTGCTGGAGCACGCGCCGTACTGCGAGCGGGACCTGCGCGGGCCGGTCGGGCCGCTGCTGGTCGACGGCGCGGACGTCGACGTGCTGGTCAAGCACCGCGGCACCCACGGCGTGGTCGGCACCCGCTACACCGTGCCGCACCACCCGTTCGACGTGGTCGGCTGGGACGGCTGCCTGTACCCGTACGCCTTCAACATCGAGGACTACGAGCCGATCACCGGCAGGATCCACCAGCCGCCGCCGGTGCACCAGGTGTTCGAGGGCAACAACTTCGTCATCTGCAACTTCGTGCCGCGCAAGGTGGACTACCACCCGCTGTCGATCCCGGTGCCGTACTACCACTCCAACGTGGACAGCGACGAGGTCATGTTCTACTGCGGCGGCGACTACGAGGCCCGCAAGGGCTCGGGCATCGGCCAGGGCTCGATCTCGCTGCACCCCGGCGGCCACACCCACGGCCCGCAGCCGGGCGCGTACGAGCGCTCGATCGGCGCCGAGTTCTTCGACGAGCTCGCCGTCATGGTCGACACCTTCAAGCCGCTGGAGCTCGGCGAGGGCGGCACCGCGAGCGAGGACCCGGGCTACGCCTGGACGTGGTCGGGCGGACGGGGGCCGGGCCGGTGACGCCGCTGTACGCAGGGCTCTTCGACGACGCCGCGCTCTTCCCGCCCGGCGACCTGCCGCTCGCCGAGGCGGTGCCGGCCCACCGCGGCCACCGCACCGCCTGGTACGCGGAGACGGTCGGCCCGTTCCTCTGCGGCCCCGGCCGGCTGGCGGACCTGGTGCGCACCGCCGGCACCGGCCCGCTGCCGGTCGGGCTGGTACTGCCGGGGGGCAGTGCGGGCCCGGCCACGGCGCTCAAGGAGGCCGCCGGCCTCGACGTGGTGAGCATCGAGATCGCCACCGACGACGTCGCCGCCACGGTGGCGCAGCTCGCCGCGGAACTTCCCGAGGGCATCGCCGCGGCCGTCGAACTGCCGCGCGACGGCCGGACGGAGGACTCGCTGGACGCCCTGGCCGGCACCCCCCACCGGGCCAAGTACCGCACCGGCGGGCTCACCGCCGGGGCCTTCCCGCCGGTCGGCGAGCTGGCCGCCTTCCTGGTCGGCTGCGCCGAGCGGGCGGTGCCGTACAAGTGCACCGCCGGGCTGCACCACGCCGTCCGGCACACCGATCCGGTGACCGGCTTCGAGCACCACGGCTTCCTCAACGTGCTGCTGGCCGCCGCCGCGGGCGACCGGGACGGCGCGGTGGCGGCGCTGGAGGAGCGCTCGCCGGCCGTGGTCGCGGCCGCGGTGGCCGCCCTGACGGACGACCGGGTCGCCGCCGCCCGCCGCTCGTTCACCTCCTTCGGCACCTGCAGCATCGCCGAACCCCTCGCCGACCTGGCCGACCTCGGCCTGCTCCACCCACCCACGCTGGAGGACCGTTGACCTGGCTCGCCATCCCGCAGGACTCGCCGTACGGCATCCACAACCTGCCGTACGGCGTCTTCAGCGCGAACGACCAGCCCGGCCGCCGCCGGATCGGCGTGCGGATCGGCGACCACGTGCTGGACGCCGGCGCGGCCGCCCGGGCCGTCGGCGCGCCGTCCGTGCTGCTCGACGCCGACACCCTCAACCCGCTGATGGCGGCCGGCCGGCGCACCTGGCGCGAGGTCCGCGGCGCCCTCACCGAGTGGCTCGCCGACGAGGCGCACCGCCCGGCGGTCGCCCCCTGTCTGCTGCCGCTCGCCGAGGTCGAACTGCACCTGCCGTTCGAGGTCGCCGACTACGTCGACTTCTACGCCTCCGAGCACCACGCCTCCAACCTCGGCCGGATCTTCCGCCCGGGCTCGGAGCCGCTCACCCCCAACTGGAAGCACCTGCCGATCGGCTACCACGGCCGGGCCGGCACGGTGGTGGTCTCCGGCACGCCGGTGGTCCGCCCGAGCGGCCAGCGCAAGGCCCCCGCCGACGCGGCGCCGGGCTTCGGCAAGTCCCGCCGGCTCGACATCGAGGCCGAGGTCGGCTTCGTCGTCGGCGCGCCGAGCGAGCTCGGCACGGCCGTCCCGATGTCGGCCTTCCGCGAGCACGTCTTCGGCGTCTGCCTGCTCAACGACTGGTCCGCACGCGACATCCAGGCGTGGGAGTACGTGCCGCTCGGCCCCTTCCTGGGCAAGTCCTTCGCCACCTCGGTCTCGCCCTGGATCGTCCCGCTGGACGCCCTGGAGCACGCCCGGGTCGCGCCGCCCGCCCGCGACGTGGAGCCGCTCGGCTACCTCGACGACCGCGGCGGCGAGCCGTGGGGCCTCGACCTGGCCATCGAGGTGTCGCTGAACGGCCACCGGATCTCCCGGCCGCCGTTCGCCACCATGTACTGGACGGCCGCCCAGCAGCTCGCCCACATGACGGTCAACGGCGCCTCGCTGCGCACCGGCGACCTGTTCGCCTCCGGCACCGTCAGCGGCCCCGAGGTGGACACCCGCGGCGCCCTGATCGAGCTCACCTGGAACGGCGAGAACCCGGTCAAGCTGCCCGACGGCACCACCCGCACCTTCCTGGAGGACGGCGACGAGGTGGTGATGACCGCCACCGCCCCCGGCCCCGACGGCAGCCGGATCGGCTTCGGCGAGGTCACCGGCCGCATCCTGCCCTGACCCGCGGGCTGCCCCGGCGCACCGCCCGGTCGCCTGCCCCGACCGCCCCGCTCAGCCGGGGTGGACGGGGCAGGCGACCGGGCGGAAGGTCTTCCGCGGCCCGCTGACCGGACGCAGTTCGGCCTGCCAGCGGTCGTCGATCACCCCGCGGCTGAGCCGCAGCAGCTGGTTGGCCCCCTCGGCCAGCCTGCCCCGGTAGTCGTCGACCGCGGACCCGTCCTCGGCCACCGCCAGGGCGACGCCCTCGACGAAGCAGATCGGGCAGCCCTCGGTCAGCCGCACCGAGGTGCTCACCGGCTCGTCCGCGATGCCCTGGACGAGCACCGTGCCGAACGGTGCCACCGCCAGGACCAGGAGTCTCGGACCGTCCGCCCGCTCCGCCGCCGCCAGGATCTCCCCCCGCAACTCCGCGGGGGCGGCGACTCTGACCCGGCCGAGCACCGCGACGGCGAGCGCGACCTGCAGCAGGGCCAGCGCCAGCACCGCGAAGACGACCGGCACCAGCCAGCCCGCGCCCGGCCCGAGCCCCCGCCACAGCGCGATCCCGCCCACGACCACGATCAGCGCCATGCTGCCCGCGTTGGGGCCGCGCCGGAAGGTCGTCCGCCCGAGCAGCAGCACCAGCGCCACCGCGAGGGTGATGTCCAGAAAGGTTCCCATGCCCGCCCCTCACCGCCGGTTCCGCCGACCGGTCACCCGTATCGTTTCCCCCGGCACGGCCTTCGAGACGGGAGCAGGGGCATGAGTGTGCAGGTCCGACGGGACGGCGGGGCGGGGCGGATCGTCCTGGACCGGCCGAGGGCGCTGAACGCGCTGACCCACGGGATGCTCCTGGAGGTCCGCGACACCCTGCTGGCCTGGGCCGACGACGACGCCGTGCGCACCGTGGTGCTCACCGGGGCCGGGGAGCGAGGGTTGTGCGCGGGCGCCGACATCCGGGAGCTGCACGACGACGCGCTGGCCGGCGGGGCCGGCGCCCGGGTGTTCTTCGCCGACGAGTACCGGCTGAACCACCTGATCTCCCGCTACCCCAAGCCGTACGTCGCCGTGATGGACGGCATCACCATGGGCGGCGGCGTCGGCCTCTCCGGGCACGGCTCCGTCCGGGTCGTCACCGAGCGGTCGAACGTCGCCATGCCGGAGACCCGGATCGGCCTGATGCCGGACGTCGGCGGCAGCCGGCTGCTCGCCCTCGCCCCCGGCGGGCTCGGCACCCACCTGGCGCTCACCTCCGGCTCGATGGGCCCCGGCGACGCGCTGCTGTGCGGCTTCGCCGACCACTTCGTGCCCGTCGCCGCGCTGGAGTCGTTCACCGCCGCGCTCGCCGGCACCGACCCGGCCGAGGCGCTCGCCGCGCACGCCGCCGAACCGCCGGCCGCCGCCCTCGCCGGGCACCGCGGGTGGATCGACCACTGCTACGCCCCCGACACCGTCGAGGAGATCCTCGACCGGCTCGACGCCGCCGGCGAGCCCGCGGGGCCCGCGCCCGCCGCGGAGATCCGCGCCAAGTCGCCGACCGCCCTCAAGGTCACCCTCGCCGCGCTGCGCCGGGCCCGCGGCCACCGCAGCCTCGGCGAGACCCTGGAGCAGGAGTACGTGATCTCCTGCGCCGCGCTGGACTCGCACGACCTGGTCGAGGGGATCCGCGCCCAGGTGGTCGACAAGGACCGCGACCCGCAGTGGAAGCCGGCCGCGCTCGCCGACGTCACCGCCGAGGACGTGGCCCGCTTCTTCGTACCGACCGGCGACCCGCTCGGCCTGGGTCCGGCCTGAGGTGACGACCGTCTCGCCTGGCGAGACTGGCGCACCGACCGGTCGGTCGGAGATCGTATCCACCGTCAGGACGCGCGCCGAGCGGCGGCGCAGCGAAGGGAGTCAAGGACGATGACCGAGTACGAGACGATCCTGGTGGACCGCAAGGGCCGGGTCGGCATCATCACGCTCAACCGGCCGAAGGCGCTCAACGCGCTGAACACGCAGCTGATGAACGAGGTCGTGGCCGCCGCCACCGCCTTCGACCGTGACCCGGAGATCGGCTGTCTGGTCGTCACCGGCTCGGAGAAGGCCTTCGCGGCCGGTGCCGACATCAAGGAGATGCAGGGCAACCGCTTCCCCGACGTCTACCTGGACGACTGGCTCGGCCCGTGGGACCGGCTCGGCCAGCTCCGCAAGCCGGTGGTCGCCGCGGTCGCCGGCTTCGCCCTCGGCGGCGGCTGCGAGCTCGCCATGCTCTGCGACATCCTGATCGCCGCCGACACCGCGAAGTTCGGCCAGCCGGAGATCAAGCTCGGCGTGATCCCCGGCATCGGCGGCTCGCAGCGGCTCACCCGCGCCGTCGGCAAGGCCAAGGCGATGGAGCTCTGCCTGACCGGCCGGATGATGGGCGCCGAGGAGGCCGAGCGGGCCGGCCTGGTCTCCCGGATCGTCCCCGCCGCCGACCTGCTGACCGAGGCGATGGCCGTCGCGGAGACCGTCGCCGCGATGTCGGCGCCGGCCGCGGTGATGATGAAGGAGAGTGTCAACCGCGCCTTCGAGACCACCCTCGCCGAGGGCGTCCGCTTCGAGCGCCGGCTGTTCCACGCGGCCTTCGCCACGGCCGACCAGAAGGAGGGCATGGCCGCCTTCGCCGAGAAGCGCAAGCCCGAGTTCCAGGGCCGCTGACGGCCCGTCGGCCCCGCCCGGCCCCGGTGTGCGATCCATTGCGCACCGGGGCCGCTGCCTGCGACGATCGCAGCTCGCGACAGCAGGGGGGTTCGACCATGTGGAGTTTCTTCCGCCGGCGCCGGAACGGTGGGGCCGCACCGGCCGACGCCCCGCCGCCCGCACCCGCCGCGGCCGCGGCGCGGCCCGCCGCACCGGCCCGCAACGGCGCCGGCCCGGCGATCAGCCTCGACAAGCTGCAGGCCACCGCGCCCTCGCTGGTGTCGCTGTACAAGACGGCCGGGGTCTCGCTGCGCAAGCAGGGCCTGGACGGCCGGCGCGCCGCCGTCTACCTGGTGCTCGACCACTCCGCCTCGATGAGCGGCCTCTACCGGGACGGCTCGGTGCAGCGCCTCGCCGAGCAGTCGCTGGCGCTCTCCGCCAACCTCGACGACGACGGCACCGTCCCGGTGGTGCTCTTCAACGACCGGGCGTACGAGGCGCAGGAGGTCGTGATCGGGCGGCACGACGGTGCGGTGCAGCAGGTGCGGGCGGCGGTCGGCGCCAAGTTCGGCGGCACCCGGTACGCCCCGGCGATGAAGGCCGTGCTGAAGCACTACGCGGAGTGCGGGGCGACCGACCCGGCCTTCGTGATCTTCCAGACGGACGGTGCCGCCTTCGACAAGAAGGACGTGCTGGCGCTGATCCGCTCCTCCTCGCAGCTGCCGGTCTTCTGGCAGTTCCTCGGCTTCGGCGAGCACGACGCCAAGCACTTCGCCTTCCTCCGCTCACTGACCGGCCTGGCCGGCCGGGCCACGCCGAACGCCGGCTTCTGCGCCACCGGCCGGAACCCGCGCTCGCTCGCCGACGACACCCTGTACGGACGGCTGCTGGCCGCCTACCCCGCCTGGCTGGAGGCGGCGAAGGCGGCCGGCGTCACCGGCTGAACCTCACGGCTCCGACGTCACGGGCCCGGCGGCCGGCGGTTCCGGACTGCGCGGTTCGGGACTGCGCGGTTCGGGACTGCGCGGTTCAGGACTGCGCGGTTGCGGCGGTACGGCGGGCGGCACCGGCGCGGCGAGCCGGGCCAGGCCGCTGCGGGTGGCGGCGACCACGACCCGGTCGCCGGCCGCCAGCCGGTGGGCCCGGTCCGCGAAGTTCCACTGCAGGTCGGCGAGCCGCCGGGCGAGCCGGACGGCGAGCACCCGGACGCCGCCGGGCTGCTCGATGCCGCGCAGGTCCCGGCCGGCCAGGCCCGAGGCGTCGTCGACGGCGACCTCGGCGATCAGCAGCACGTGCCGGTACACCGAGAGGGTGCCCAGCACCTCACGGCCCATCAGCGCCGCGGCGAAGGCCGGCGCGGACAGGTACGAGACGGAGCGGGAGGCGACGTTGCCGAGCGTCGCGTAGACGTGGTGCGCGAAGTCGTCGTCGAACAGCCGGACCACGATCCGCATGTCCGGCCGGACGGCGCGGGCCTCCAGCGCCGCCTCCAGGTTGGCCGCGTCGTCGCTGGTGACGGCGGCCAGCGCCCGGGCCCTGTGGATCCGGGCCCGGCGCAGCTGGCTCTCCAGCGGGGCGTCGCCGACCAGCACCGGGATGCCCCGCGCCCGGACGGCCGCGATGCCGCGGGCCTGCGGGTCCCGTTCGACGCAGACCACCGGCACGCCGGTGTCCTGCACCAGGGTGGCCACCCGGATGCCGACGCTGCCGAGGCCGACCACCACGACGTGGCCGCGCACCCCCGCGCTCGGGGCCCGGGGGACGCCGCGGCGGCCGCTGGCCAGCGCCTCGACCACGACGGCGGTCGCCACCGGCATGAAGGTGATCCCGCAGAAGGTGATGACCACCTGGGCGGCCCTGGCCCAGATCCCGCCCGGCGCGCCCGCCGCCGGGTCGTCCGGCTGGGCGGCGCCGGCGAGGTCGAGCAGCGCGAGGTAGAGCGTCCAGCCGACGTCCCGGTGGGCGAGGTAGAGCACGGCGGTGCTGAGCAGTACGGCGGCGAACGCGGTGCTGAGCACCAGCCGCATCCGGACGCCGGTGACGTAGCGCAGCGCGTCGAGCAGCGTCCAGCGCAACCGGGAGGTCCACGGGATGCGCAGCGGCGGTTCGGAGCCGAGGGCCTGCAGGGCGGCCAGCCCTCCCTGGCCGGCGGCCGGTGCCGGGCGGGCCGTTGTCGCCGTATCTTCGGGCCAGTTCGATGAACTCGGCGGCCCGGCCGGCGGTCTCCGGCAGCAGCCGCAGCCGGGACAGGTCCTGCCGGTCGATCCGGTCGGCGACCAGGCAGAGCCGGCCCGCGCCGATGTCCTCGTCGTACGCGACGTAGAGGTAGCGTCCGCCGACCGGCACCGAGTTGGGGCGGCCGAGGACGCCGTTGGCGAAGGCCGGGGCGGCGGTGGCGGAGCCGGAGAGGGCCGCGCAGTTGGGCAGCAGCCGTTCGATGTGTTCGCCGAGCCGCTGGTTGAACATCCGCAGCACGATCCGGATGCCCGGGTTGGTGCCCTGGGCGGTCAGCGCCGCGTGGATGTTCTGCTGGTCGTCGCCGTCGACCAGGGCGATGCCGAGCGCGCCTTCGACCCCGGCGGCCCGCAGCGCCTCCTCGGTCACCGTGCCGTGCTCCAGTACGGCGGCGACGCCGGGCAGCCGCCCGATCCGCGGCCCGTGGTCGCGGTCCCGGTCCGGCAGCACGGCGACCACCGGCACCTCGTAGTGCTCCGTCAGCTCCAGCACCAGCCGGTGGGCCAGCGCGTTCCCGCCGCACACGATGTAGTGCCCGCGGTGTCCGTCCCCTGTCATACCGGTGAAGCGTATGCGCAGAATCCTTCCGGCGGGCGGCCGGAAGGTGTCTGACGTGTGATCAGTTCGGTGTGCCGCGGCCGGTGTTGCGCAGTCTCCCGGTGCGGTGTCAGGCGGTGGCGGTGACGCCGGCGACCAGGAGCAGCAGGACGGAGGAGACGGCGGTCATCCGGCGGGCCGCGGTCGGGGTGGAGCCGAGGGTGGTGCGGGCGCGGCCGGCGGCCAGGGCGACGGCGGCGTAGACCACGGCGCAGGACAGGACGTTGAGCGCGCCGAGGGCGAGGACCTGGCCGCCGACCGGGAGGGCGGCCGCGGGGTCGACGAACTGCGGGACGAGGGAGAGGTAGAGCAGCAGGCCCTTGGGGTTGAGCAGGGCGGTGAGGACGCTCTGCCGCAGCACGGCGCGGGCGGGCTGGGGCCGGGCCTCGGGCGGGCTGCCGCCGTCGCGGCGCAGCGAGAGCAGCATGGTGACGGCGAGCACCGCGAGGTAGGCGGCACCGGCCCAGCGGAGGGTGGGCAGGACGGCGGGGACGGCGCGCAGGGCGGCGGCGAGTCCGGCGGCGGAGAGCAGGGTGTGGACGGTGTAGCCGGCGCAGACCCCGGCGACGGCGAGCAGCGCGGCGCGGCGGCCCTGGCCGAGCCCGCGGGCGGCGATGAGCAGCCAGTCGGGTCCGGGGGTGCAGACCAGCAGGAGGTCCACCCCCAGGAAGAGGATCAGGGCGTGTGCGTCCATGGCGGTGCGCTGCTCTCCGTGGCCGGCGGTCGGGTGTCGGTGACCGAAGGTAGCCGGAACGGCTGAGCAGCCGATGACCTGTTTGCGCAGTTCATCGGGGTCGTTTGGCAGAATGTTGCGCCATGGACCGCACTGACCGCAGAATCCTCCACGAGCTCCAGCAGGACGGCCGGCTGACCAACGCCGAGCTGGCCGACCGGGTCGGCCTGACGCCCTCGCCCTGCCTGCGGCGGGTGCGGCAGCTGGAGCGGTCCGGGGTGATCCGCGGGTACCGGGCGATGCTGGACGGCGCGGCGGTCGGCTGCGGCTTCCAGCCCTTCGTGACGGTGGTGATGCGGCACGAGGACCGGGCGACGGTCGCCGAGTTCGAGCAGCGGGTGGCCGAGCTGCCCGAGGTGGTCGAGGCGCACCGGCTGTTCGGCGACCCGGACTACCTGCTGAAGATCGCGGTGGCGGACGTCGCAGCGTACGAGCGGTTCATCACCGACGTGCTGTCCGGCCTGCCGGGGATCGCACAGGTCAACTCGCTGATGACGATGAAGCGGGTGAAGGAGGACACCGGCCTGCCGGTCCGGCCCGCCGCGGGCTCCCGCGGCTGATCCCCGCCGCACCGGGACCCACGGCCCCCGGCCCCGGCCTTGGACCCGGACCCGCCGCGCCCGGTCCCCGCCACGCGGCCACCCGTGCGGGTGGTCCCCGGCCGCCGTTCGGCAGCCCAGCGATTGCCGCCCCCGCGGACCGGCCGGACACTCGGAAAGGCCCGGAACACGGACGACGGAACGAGGTGGAGACCATGGCGGTCTGCGTGGTGTGCAAGAACGACTACTGGCTGTCCTTCGAGATCAAGACGGTCAGCGGCGACACGTACACCTTCGACAGCTTCGAGTGCGCGATGGAGAAGCTCGCGCCGCGCTGCGAGCACTGCAGCGTGCGGATCGTCGGCCACGGCGTGGAGGTGGCCGGCATGTTCTTCTGCTGCGGCAACTGCGCGCGGGCCAACGGCGGGCTGGGCGACCAGATCCGCGACGCGGTCGGCGCCCATCCCGGCAGCTGAGCGGGCGGCCCGGCCGCCGCCGCGCGAGGACGGCGGCCGGGTGGAGTGCGCCGGACGGCGAGCTGCTCAGATCCGGGCGTGCGAGCCGATGTCCGCCGTGAACTCCTCCGTCATCGCCGGGGTGACGGTCGGCCGGCACTGGGCGATGGCGGCGAGGTAGTCCTCCGTGGCGGCCCCTGCCGCGGCCGCCCGCTCCCCCTCGGCGGGCTCGCCGAGATCGCGTTCGAACGCCGCCTGGGCCGCGATCCGGGCGGCGTGTTCGATGTCGGCGGGGGTGAACAGCCCGCTGGCGGCGACCAGGGCGTCGAGGTCGACCCCGGCCCGGCCCGCCGCGTACCGGGACCAGATCGCACGGCGGGCCGCCGCGTCCGGGGTGCCGATCGGGACGAGGTAGTCGAACCGGCCGTGGCGCAGGAAGGCCGGGTCGAGCGAGCGGATCGAGTTGGTCGCGCACACCAGCAGGCGCTCCTCCCCCTCGCGGAACCCCGGGATCAGCTTGAGCAGTTCGTTGGTGACCCCGTGCATGCCGCCGGCCGCGCCCTCGCCGCGCACCGGGGCGATCTCCTCGACCTCGTCGATGAAGACCAGCACCCGCTCCAGTTCGGCGATCCGGGCGAAGGCCGTGCGCAGTGCCGCGGCGAGGTTGCCCTCGTCGGCGAGCCGCGACGGCAGCAGTTCCACGAACGGCCAGCCGAGCCGGGAGGCGACCGCCCGGGCGAAGGTGGTCTTGCCGGTGCCGGGCGGGCCGAACAGCGCGACGGCCCGCGGCGGCCGGACGCCGTGCCGGGCGGCCCGCTCGGGCTCGGCGAGCGGCAGCACCACCCGGCGTTCGATCAGCGCCTTCTCGGCCTCCATGCCGGCCACCTTCTGCCACAGGTCGCCGGGCAGCACCCGGCCGCCGAGCTCCTCCAGCAGACCGGCCGACGGCCCGTGCTGCGGCTCGGTCTTCTCGAAGTAGGCGACGGCCGGCCGACGGCTGTACCCGGCGTTGTGCAGGCCCTCGCCGAGCTGCTCCTCCTCCGGCAGGACGTAGGCGATCCGCCGGACCCGGCGGTCCACCAGCCGGCGTTCGAGCTCGCGGAGCAGGGCGCTGGCGAGTCCGCGGCCGCGC
This sequence comes from Kitasatospora arboriphila, assembly GCF_039528095.1. Classification (NCBI taxonomy): domain Bacteria; kingdom Bacillati; phylum Actinomycetota; class Actinomycetes; order Kitasatosporales; family Streptomycetaceae; genus Kitasatospora; species Kitasatospora arboriphila. The sequence goes on along the minus strand of NZ_BAAALD010000019.1, from coordinate 35,121 downwards.
CAGCCCGGGGCGATGGCGATCCGCATCACCCAGGCCCGGTCCCCCGCGACGTGGGCGAGGGCCGCGCCGATCGGGGCGCCGCGGCTGACCGCGACCACCGCAGGCTGCCGGGAGGTGAGCGCGGTGATGCACTCGGCCAGCGAGAACACCGACTCCTGGCCGAGGCCGGCGGTGGTGTCGATGAGATGGACGACCGCCGCCAGGTCGTCCTCGCGGTAGTCGTGGATCAGCCACTCGGTGGTGGACACCTGCACGGTGCGCGCCTCTCGTCCGTCCTGGTGGGATGCCAGGACGGTAGGGGGAGGCGGTGGGCGGCGGCGCCTGCCGGAGCGGACAAGCGACCGGGTGCGAACCGTACGGACTGCGGGTGGCCGGCCGCGCCGCGAAAGGGCAGGTCGGGGAGGTTCGGGAAAGCCCGGAGGGCTCAGGAAGCTCCGAGGGCTCAGGAAGCTCCGAGGGCTCAGAAGGTGAAGCGCAGCGAGCGGACCCGGTGGTCGAAGCTGGACGGGATCAGCACCGGCTCGCCGACCGAGCGCAGCTCGGGCATCCGGGTGAACAGCTCGCGGAAGAGCACCTTCATCTCCTGCCGGGCCAGGTAGGCGCCGAGGCAGAAGTGCGGGCCGCCGCCGCCGAAACCGAGGTGCGGGTTGGGCGAGCGGGTGATGTCGAAGGCGTCCGGGTCGGTGAAGACCGCCTCGTCGCGGTTGGCGGAGGCGAAGAACAGCACCACCTTCTCGCCCTGGGCGAGCCGGGTGCCGTTGAGGACGTGGTCGACCGCGACGGTGCGGCGGAACTGGATGATCGGGCTGGAGTGCCGGACGATCTCCTCCGCCGCGCCGCCGATCCGCGCGTCGAAGTCCTCCGTCAGCAGGGCGCGTTGGGCCGGGTGGCTGGTGAGCAGGTGCAGGCCGTGGGCGAGCGCGTTGCGGGTGGTCTCCACGCCGGCGACCAGCAGCAGCGAGAAGAAGGCGCCCAGCTCGCGGGCGTTGAGGTGGCGGCCGTCGACGTCGGCGGTGACCAGCGCGGAGATCAGGTCCTCGGTCGGCCGGCGGCGGCGCTCGCGGCCGAGCGCCGCGATCACCAACTGCATCCGGGCCAGCGCCCGCAGGCCCCGCCCGGGCACCCGCAGCCGGCCGCGGGCCACCCCGGTGTGCTCCGAGGCGTGGTTGACCTGGGCGAGGATCTGCCGCCGCTGCCGCTCGGGGATGCCCATCATGTTGCAGATCACCTGGTAGGGCAGCTCCGCGGCGACGGCGGTGACGAAGTCCTCCGGGCGGCGGTCGAGCACCTCGTCGGCGATCCGCACCGCGACCCGGCGGATGTCCTCCTCGACCCGGGAGATCAGCCGCGGGGTGAAGGCGCGGGAGACGATCCGGCGCAGGTCGGCGTGGCGCGGGTCGTCCAGGTTGACCATCGAGTCGCCGAACACCGTCCGCACCCAGCGGGCCGGCTCGGGCGTGGTCACGCCCGGGCCGCTGATGAACACCTCCGGGGTGCGGCTGGCGGCGACCACGTCGGCGTGCCGGACGAGCGCGAGGAAGCTCCGGCCGGTGGCCCGGTGGGTGAAGCGCACCGGGCCGTCCAGGCGCCGGAGTTCGGCGAAGGCCGCGGACCGGTCGGCCTCCGGCAGCCGCCAGAAGCCGGGATCGGCGAGGTCGACGCCCGCGGGGGCGGGCGGGGTCGCGGTGGCCTGGGTGCCTGCCGGTGCGCTCATGACGGCTTTTATCTTCCACCCGGTGGCGGAAAGTCAAATCGCCGTGACTCGCTGTGGTTTCACTTCCCCAGGTCGATGGCGTGATCCGATCGGTGGGCCGGGGCGGAGCCGCTGCCGCGGGCGTCGTCCTCGTCCTCCTCGTCGTCGTCCGGCTCGTCCGACGCCTCGTCCGACGGCTCCACCGGAGCCAGGTCGCGGCCCAGCAGGGTGGCGCCGGCCACCGCGCCGGGCATCGCCAGCACCGTCACGAACGGCACCAGGAACAGCAGTACCAGCGGCACGCCGAAGCCGAGCGCCAGACCGAGGCGGGACCGCAGCAGGCGCAGCCGCTCCTTCTGCGGGACGCTGCGGCGCTGCAGCGCCACCGCGGTGAGCTCGGCGGTCAGGAAGTACCCGGACACCACGAAGCCGATCGCCGGGACGGCGGTCTGGCCGACCACCGGCAGGAAGCCGCAGAGGAAGAGCACCAGGCCGATCGCGGCGACCCGGACGAGGACGTACAGGCTGTCCCGCGCCGAGATCCACAGCTCGCGCCAGAGCGGTACGTCGGGGCGGGCCGGAGCGCCGCCCTCCGTCTCGTCGACCTTCTCGCAGAGCGACTCGTAGAACGGCTGGCCGACCAGCAGGGTCACCGCGGTGAAGGTGATCACCGACAGCAGCCCGCCGACGGCGACCGCGGTCACCGCGAGCGCACCTCGCAGCAGGCCCTGCCAGGGCGAGCCCCAGCCGTCGGCGAACGGCGTCGCCCAGTCGGCGAGGTCGCCCGCGTACAGCACGAGCGCCGTCATCGCACCGGCGTAACCGACCAGGGTGATCAGCGCCGGGATCATCCCGAAGCCCCACCAGCGCCCGTGCCGGGCCACCCAGCGCTGGCCCTTGAGGAGGTACCCGATCCCCGCCGCAACATCTCGCATGGCCCCAGCCTACGGGCCGGGCGCACCCCATGATCGCCTACGGGGTCGCGGTCGCGGCACAAGGGGGTAACGGGTCGTCCCGGCCACGGGCGCCCGGAGCCCGGGCGGTGACGGACCGTCCGTCGGACGACCGCTGGGAACCGCCTTCGAAGGGCGCTCGGGTGGTCGATTCAGGGGCGCGTGGGGGCACCTGTGTGGCATCCACACGCCTTGAAGACACGTCCTAGTGGGCCCGGCGAGCCTGCAGCAGCCGGTGTGCACAAGTGGCGAGCAGCAGTTCGGCCTGCGCCTCGGGGTCGGCGACCGCCGTCCCGAGCAGCCCCTCGATCCGCTCCAGCCGCTGGTAGAGCGACTGCCGGCCGATGTGCAGCAGGGCGGCGGTGCGGGTCGGCGAGCAGCCGTGGCGCAGGTGCACCTCCAGGGTGCGCACCAGGTCGCCGGCGTGCCGGGACTCCCACGCCAGCAGCGGGCCGAGCACGTCCCCGGCCAGCCGGGACCACCGCTCCGGGCCGCCGGAACGGGTCAGTTCCCGCTCCAGGGCGAAGGCGCGGGCAGTGGTGACGTACGGCTGCTGCGGGCCGGGGCCGCACGGCTCGGCGGACGGCACGGTGACGGCGAGTCCGAGGGTGGCGACGGCCTCCCGCAGACTCTCCCCGAAGCGGACCCAGCCGGCCGCGGCGGGGACGGCCGGCCCGAGGGCGACCACCGCTCCCGGCAGGGACGCCTCCTGCAGCACGGCCCGGACGGCACGCACCGGGTCCGGGGCGGGCGGCACCGCCAGCAGCGCGAACAGACCGCCACGGAGCTCGGCCGCCAGGACGGTGCCCGGCACCCGACCCAGCAGTCGGTCGGGCAGTCGGTCGAGCGGCGGTGCGGTGGAACGGGCCGGCACCGCCTGCCGGTGGCCGCGGGCCGCCAGGCCCAGCACCCGGTGACCCTCCGGTGGCCGGAATCCGGCCGGGGCGGCGCGGGCGGCGGCTCCGGCGCGGGCCGCGTCCGTCCCGTCCAGCAGTGCGCCGATCAGCGCCCGCGCCCCGGAGGCGTCCGGGGAGGGCCGCGGGCCGGGGGCCGCCCGGCCGGTCGCGGGCCGGGGACCGGTCGCCGGACGGGGACCTATCGCGCAGTTCACCGCCTCGGCGACCCGGGCGAACGGCACCACCCGGCGCAGTGCCACCAGCGGCAGCCCCAGCCGCTCCGCCTCGGCCGTGACGCCGGCCGGCATCCGCGGCAGCGCCCGGCCGACCTCGGCGAACAGCGCCGCCGCGCCGCGCCCGGCCAGCTCACGGACCCAGGCGCGCTGCCGCTGCGGGGTGGCCCGGGCCAGTCCGTGGCCGTCGGTGAGCAGGAGTTCGCCGCCGGACAGCACGGCGCAGCCCTCGGGGACCCCACCGGTGTGCACCCGGCGAACGGGCCGGTCCAGCCCGCCCTGGCCGGCGAGCAGCAGCGGGGCGGCCGGCCCGAGGACGTCGAGGGCGAGGACCTCGCGGACGGTGAGTGCGGGCACGGCGGCCTCCCGGCTGGTGGACGTGACGGGTGGGACGGACGGGTGCAACTCGCGGCAGATGGGCGGGCGGCACGTGCCGCCGGGCGGGGAATCGGACCCGGCAACGCGTCGGACCGGGCGCCAGGGAGGGTACGCACCCTTCGTTGCCACGGTGTTTCGGATCGGGAGGTGGAGCCGGTGGATGTGCAGAAGATGCTCGCGGTCGCGGTCGAGGAGGCCCGCGCCGGGCTGGCGGAGGGCGGGATCCCGATCGGGGCCGCGCTCTTCGACGAGCACGGCGAACTGCTCGGACGCGGTCGCAACCGCCGCGTCCAGGACGGAGATCCGTCGATGCACGCGGAGACGGCGGCGTTCCGGGCGGCCGGCCGGATGCGCGGCTACCGCCGCACCACGATGGTCACCACCCTGTCGCCCTGCTGGTACTGCTCCGGCCTGGTCCGGCAGTTCGGCATCGGCCGGGTCGTCGTCGGCGAGGCCCGGACGTTCAGCGGCGGCCACGACTGGCTGGCCGAACACGGGGTGCTGGTCACGGTCCTGGAGGACCCCGAGTGCATCCGGCTGATGACCGACTTCGTGGCCGCCCGCCCGGAGCTGTGGTTCGAGGACATCGGCGAGTGAGCCGGGAAGGAGCGGACGGCACGGCAGAGGCACGGATCCCCACCGTCGACCTCCGGGCCTGGACGGACGGCACGGCGGACGAGCGCGCCGCGATCGCCCGCAGCGTCGACGAGGCGCTCGGCCGCGCGGGATTCCTGCTGCTCACCGGGCACGGTGCGACCGAACGGGAGCGGGCCGAGGTCCGGGCGGCGGCCCGCGGGTTCTTCGCCCTGCCGGAGGCGGTGAAGCAACGCTACGCCGTCGCGGTCGGCGGCCGCGGCTGGCTCGGCCCCGGCGCCGAGGCGAACGGCTACGCCGAGGGCACCGAGACCCCGCCCGACCTCAAGGAGTCCTGGACGGTCGGCGCCGACCGGCCCACCGGCGACAAGGAGGTGGACGACTACTGGTTCCGGCCGAACGTCTGGCCGACCGCCGAGGCACCGCGCCTGCAGGCCCTGGTGGAGACGCACATGGCGAGGATGCGGACCGTCGCCGACGAGACGCTGCGGCTGCTCGCGGCGGCCCTCGGACAGCCCGGGGACTTCTTCACCCGGCACACCGGCGCCCCCACCTACACCTGCAACATCAACTGGTACCCCTCGGCCGGCACGCTCGGCGAACCACTGCCCGGCCAGTACCGGATCGGCCCGCACACCGACTTCGGCACGGTCACCCTGCTCGACCGCCAGCAGGGCCGCGGCGGGCTCCAGATCTGGACGGAGGAACAGGGCTGGGCCGACGCCCCCTGGGACCCGGCCGCGCTCACCGTCAACATCGGCGACCTGATGGCCCGCTGGACGGGCGACCGCTGGCGGTCCGGACGCCACCGCGTCCTGCCGCCCTCCCCCGAGGCCCCCGACGAGGAGCTCATGTCCCTGGTCTACTTCTACGAGTGCGACCCGCACACCCGCGTCAGCCCGCTGCCCGCGCCGATCGGACGGGTGGCGCACCCACCGGTCGACTCCACGGCCTACCTGCGGGCCAAACTGGACGCCATCACCGTCGGCTGACCGCACCGGCACCCGGCCCGGACACGGCCGTGCCCGCCGCCCCCGGTCGGGGAGTCGGCGGGCACGGACCCGGCACGGTCGGTCCGGTCAGGCACGGACCTCGGAGACGGCGGCGCCCAGCGCCTCCTTGATGCGGGGGCCGAGGCGGGTGAAGCCCAGCTCCTTCATCGCGGCGCGGAGCAGCTCGTCGTCCGAACGCTCGGTGCCGTCACCGTCCAGCCAGCCCACCAGTGCCACCAGCTCGGCCGGGGTGTAGGCGGTCACCGCCTTGCCCGGGGTGATCTCCGGCTTCTCCGGCCGGCCACCGGCAGCCGCCTCGACGACCGGCTCGGCAACCGGCTCCTCGACGACGACCTCGGGCTCGACCTCGGCCACCGGCTCGGCAACCGGCTCCTCGACCGGAACCTCGGCCTCGGCGACGGCCTCCGCCTCGACGGCCGGCTCGACGTCGGCGACGGCCTCGACGGTCTCCTCGACCTCGGCGACCGGCTCGGCCTCGACCACGGGCTCGGGCTCGGGCTCAGCCTCGACCACCGGCTCGACCTCGACCGGAACCTCGACCTCGGCGACCGGCTCGGCCTCGACCACCGGCTCGGCCTCGACCACCGGCTCGGGCTCAGCCTCGACAACGGGCTCGACCTCGGCGGCAGCCTCCGCCTCGACGGCCGGCTCCTCCACGACGGGCTCGGGCTCGGCCTCGACAACGGGCTCGACCTCGGCGGCAGCCTCCGCCTCGACGGCCGGCTCCTCCACGACGGGCTCGGGCTCGACCTCAGCCACCGGCTCCTCGACAGGCGCCTCGACCTCGGCGACCGGCTCGACCTCGACCGGAACCTCGACCTCGGCGACCGGCTCGGGCTCGACCACCGGCTCGGGCTCGACCTCAGCCACCGGCTCGACGTCGGCGACGGTCTCCTCGACCGTAACCTCGGCCACCACCGGCTCGGCCTCGACCTCAACCTCGGCCTCGACCTCGACCTCGACCTCGACCGCCTCAACGGCCTCGACGGCCTCAGCGACCTCAGCAACCTCGGCGGCCTCGACCGCCTCCGCGGTCTGCTCGCCCCGCGGACCGGCCGCGAGCGCCTGGCGGGCGGCTTCCTCCGCGTCCGTACCGTCCTCGGCGGCACCGGCGGTGTGCCGGTCGTACGCGGCGAGGGCGGCCTCGCGGTCGGCCTGGCGCTCCGTCAGCTCCGCGAGCAGGCCGTCGAGGCCCTCCTCGGCGAGTGCGGTACGGAGGGAGGCGAGGGCGGGCAGCCGGAAGAGGGTGCCCTCGTCGGCGGCCAGGCGGTCGACCAGGTCGGCGAGTTCGCCGAGCGGCAGGGACTCCGGCTCCTGGCCGGGCAGCAGGCGGCCGAGGGCGCGGACGGCGGTGCCGAGCGAGTCGATGGCCTGGGCGGTCTCGGCGAGCAGGGCGCCGTCGACCGGGACGGCCGGGTTGGCGCCGCCGGTGGCGAGGGCGGACCAGTCGCTGCGGGCGCCGGCGGCCGCGGCGAGGGCGGCGTGCAGGTCGGCGCGGCCGATCTTCTTGCCGCCGGTGAGCGCCTTGGCCTGCGAGCGCAGCGTCCAGCGCCGGCCGATCGACAGCTTCACGTTCTGCTCGGTGCGCCAGCGGCGGGTGCCGGTGGCGGCGGCGAGGGCGTCGAGGTCGGCGGAGAAGGCCTCGGCACTGAGCGTGGTGGTGGCGGACTGGACGCGCTGCAGGACGTCGAGCAGGGTGCTCAGGCCGAGCAGGGTGTCCGGGACGTCGAGTTCGGCCTTGGCGGCGAGGCCGCTGACCGCGCCGCCGACGGCGCGGATCTCGAGGCTGCGCAGTTCGGCGAGGACGGTGGAGGCGGCGCGCGCGTCCTCGCCCTCGGTGACGGTGGTGGCTGCGGCGAGCCACGGGTTGGCGTCGGGGGTCAGGGTGAAGCCGCCCTGGTCGGCATACCGGCCGAGCTCCTCGCGGGTGTCCGGCCCGGCTTCGCCGTCCGGAGTGGCAGCCGGGGCCGGCACCGAGGCGTCGGCGTCGTTCAGGTAGCGCACTGTCATGTGGAAGTCCGGTTCGTGGCGGGTGACGGGAGGGGGGTTCTGCGGAGAGAGGCGCCGAGATGCGGCTCGGCGGGTACGGCGCGAGGGCCAGAATACGGGTGCCCGTTCGACGGGCGCGAGCACCTGGCGCGTTGTTGCGGAGCTGTGCCGTGTCATGGCCCGGTCCGGGGTGCGAGGTGCCGGACGTCGCTGAGCGTGACCGGCGGGAGGAAGTCGCGCAGGGGTTCGCGCCGCCACCACTCGCCGGTGGACCTGAGTCGGCGCCAACTGCTGTACCGGTAACGGTAGAGGCGGGCGCGGACGAAGGTGGGCGGGGTGTCCGGGAAGGGGTTGTGGCGGAGCAGCCGGAGGGTGTCGGGGTCGTTGACGAGCAGCCGGGCGACCAGCGGGGCGAACCAGGGCCGGGCGTAGGAGGGGGAGATGGCGGCGAACCACATGAGCCAGTCGAGGCGGAGGTGGTAGGGGGCGATCTGTCGCGGCATACGTCGGAGTTCACCCGGTTTGCCCCGGAATCCGTAGGCGTGCCAGCGGGTGTCGGGGCCGGGGAGTTCGGCGTCGGTGCCCTCCAGGACGATCTCGTGCCGGATCCGGGTGACCGAGCCGAAGGCGCCGTAGCTGTTCACCAGATGGAGTCGGTCGTAGGACCGGTTCATCGCCTGGTGGGGTGAGAGCAGGTTGCGGGCGGGCCGGTAGCTGAGGACGAGCACGCCGGCGGTGAACGCGAGCACCAGCACCTCGTACCAGACGGGGGCGGCGGGGTAGTGCGGGGCGTCGGGGAGCGGGAGCACGCGGCCGACGGCGTCGGCGTCGACCGCGGAGAGCGCCAGGGCGATGGTGAGCCAGTTCAGCCAGGCGAAGTTGCCGGAGAGGACCAGCCAGAGCTGGGTGACGGTCATCAGGGCGGCGGCGATGCTCGCCCCCGGCTGGGGCAGGAAGAGCGCGAACGGCACGAGCAGTTGGACGGTGTGGTTGGCCGCGACCTCGACCCGGTGCAGCGGTTTCGGCAGGTGGTGGAAGAACCAGCTGAGCGGGCCGGGCATCGGCTGGGTCTCGTGGTGGTAGTAGAGGCAGGTGAGGTCGCGCCAGCAGGCGTCGCCGCGCCACTTGATCAGTCCGGCGCCGAACTCGACGCGGAAGAGCAGCCAGCGCAGCAGCCACAGGACGGTGACCGGCGGGGCGACGTCGCCGTTGCCGAGGAAGGCGGCGAGCACCCCGGACTCCAGCAGCAGCGACTCCCAGCCGAAGGCGTACCAGGTCTGGCCGACGTTGACGACGGAGAGGTACAGCGCCCAGAGCAGCGCCCACCAGGGCATCGCGGCCCAGAGCGGCACGAGGTCGCCCGCCCCGGCGGCCAGCGCGGCGGAGAGGGCGGCCCCGGCCCACGCGGTGGCGGCGAAGGCCCGGTCGCTGTAGTGCCAGTGGAACAGGCTGGGCGAGCGGCGGAAGGGGACGGCGGCGGTGAAGCGCGGGACGGGGAGCATGCCGCGCTCGCCGATCAGGGCGCGGAACTGGTTGGCCGCGGCGACGAACCCGACGGTGTAGAGCAGCGCGACCAGCCGCTGGAAGACCTGGCGGGCGAGCCAGTAGTCGGGGGCCGCGAACCACTCCACCTCGTGCGCTCCTCGGTCGTCCGCGCTCGGACCGTCCATGCCTACCACTGCGCGGCCGGTCCGGCGCGCGGTGGCGTCCGTCCGGGCCGCCGACTTCATCCGGAAGGCGCACGGGGCGGGCGGCCACGGGGGCGGGCGCGCCGGCCGCAGGGTGGGACGGGGCTCCCGCGGTCCGCCCGGACTGTGATCTCATACCGGATGTTCAGTACCGAACCAGGGAGACACCCATGACATCGGCTTCGCCGCAGCCAGCCGCCGACCCGTCCTGTCCAGATCCGTCCCGGTCCGTCCCTGCGAGTACTCCCGTCACGGCCCCGAAGGACGCCGCTCCCCCGCGCGGCCTGTCCGGCGCGGTCTGGGGCGCGCTCGGCATCGTCTACGTGGTGTGGGGCTCGACCTACCTGGCGATCCGGGTCGTGGTGGAGACCATGCCGCCGTTCCTGTCCGGGGCGATGCGCTTCGTCGCGGCGGGGCTGGTGCTGGCGGTGCTGATCGCCGTCCGCCAGGGGCCCGCCGCGCTGCGGGTGTCCTCGCGCGAGCTGGGTTCGGCGGTGCTGGTCGGCCTGCTGCTGCTGGTCGGCGGCAACGGCATGGTGGTGCTGGCGGAGCAGTCGGTGCCGTCCGGGCTGGCCGCGCTGATGGTGGCGAGCGTGCCGCTGTGGGTCGTGGTGCTGCGCCGGGTGCTGGGGCACCGGACGCCGGCGGCCACCCTGGGCGGGGTGCTGGTCGGCCTGCTCGGGCTGGTGGTGCTGAGCGCACCGGGCCTGACCGGCGAGGTGCGGCCGCTGGGCCTGGTCGCGCTGCTGGTCGGCTCGCTGCTGTGGGCCTGCGGCTCGGTGCTGGCGGGCCGGCTGCCGATGCCGGCCAATCCGCTGACGGCCAGCGTGTACGAAATGCTCGCGGGCGGCGTCGGGGCGCTGGTGCTGGCCCTCGTCCGGCACGAGCCGCAGGGCTTCGACCCGGCCGCGGTGTCGGGGGCGTCCTGGGCCGGGCTCGCCTATTTGGTGGTGTTCGGCTCGCTGATCGCATTCAGTGCGTACGCCTGGCTGCTGCAGCGCGCGCCGCTGCCGCTGGTGGCCACCTACGCGTACGTGAACCCGGTGGTCGCGGTGCTGCTCGGCTGGATGGTCCTGTCCGAGGCGCTGACCTGGCCGATCGCGGTCGGCGGCGGCGTGGTGGTGGCCGGGGTGTGCCTGGTGGTGCGGACCGAGCGCTGATCGGACGGGCGCGCACCGTCGGGTGGCCGGGCCCTGTCCGTGAGTTGAGAAGTTGTCGGCATCATCGGCTTGAGGGGGGCCGGAGGGAGATCATGTATTCAACAAGGTAACAATGTGGTCGAGAAATCTTAGTGAACGTTTTACTTGTTGACGGGCCGCGGCATCGGCGGATTGACTTCCTGCTCGCCGCACTCTCCGCGGCGCTGTCAGGGAGGCACCACCCACCATGAACGCAATGACGCGTCGCATCCTCGCCGGCACGGCCGCTGTGTCGGCGGCGCTGTCACTGGCCGCGTGCGGCTCGGGCAGCAGTGCGAGCACCTCCTCCGGCACGAAGACCATCGGTCTGCTGCTGCCGGAGAAGTCGTCGTCGACCCGGTACGAGAGCTTCGACAAGCCGCTGATCGAGGCTTCCGTCGCCGCGCTGTGCACCAAGTGCGAGGTCGACTACGCCAACGCGGACGGCGACGAGACCGTCCAGAAGCAGCAGTTCGACGCACTGCTGGCCAAGGGCGTGAAGGTCATCCTCCTCGACCCGGTGAACTCGGGCGCCACGGCGACCTGGGTGGACGCCGCCGCCAAGAAGGGCGTGAAGGTCATCGCGTACGACCGCCTCGCCGCGGGCAAGGTCGCCGCCTACATCTCCTTCGACAACGAGCGCACCGGCGAACTCCAGGGCCAGGCCCTGCTGGACGCGCTGGGCAACAAGGCGTCGAACGCCAATGTCGTGATGATCAACGGGGCCGAGTCGGACCCGAACGCCGCCCAGTTCAAGAAGGGCGCGCACAAGATCCTCGACGAGAAGGTCAAGAAGATCGTCTACGAGCAGTCGGGCGAGTGGAAGCCCGAACTCGCGGCCACCAAGGTCAACGAGGCGATCGGCCACTTCGGCAAGACCGGCATCCAGGCGGTCTACTCCGCCAACGACGGCATGGCCTCGTCGATCATCGGCGCGCTCAAGGGCGCGGGCATGAACGTGCCGGTCGGCGGCCAGGACGCCTCGCTCGACGCGATCCAGCGGATCCTGACCGGCGACCAGACGTACACCATCTACAAGCCGTACAAGCCCGAGGCCGACGCCGCCGCCACCATGGCCGTCTACCTCGTGAAGGGCCTGGACATCACCTCGGTCGCGAGCGCCATGACCGAGAGCAACGGCCTGCAGATCCCGTCGATGCTGCTCAGCCCGATCGTCGTCACCAAGGAGAAGGTGGCCTCGACCGTCATCGCCGGCAACCTCTACAAGGCCAAGGAGGTCTGCACCCCGCAGGTCGCCCAGGCCTGCCAGGAAGCCGGCATCGAGGTCAAGTGACACCCTGCGGCCACCCGGCGGGCGGGCGTCAGCCCCGCGCCCGCTGGGTGGCCGCGATGCATCCCAGCACCAGCAGCGCCGCGACCGGCGCCGCCGGGGAGAACCGCTCCCCCAGCACCAGCACCGCCCAGCCCAGCGTGAGCAGCGGCTGCGCGAGCTGCAGCTGACTGGCCTTGGGCACGCCGATCGCCGCCATCCCCCGGTACCAGAGCACGAAGCCGCCGAACTGCGAGACCGCCGCCGTGTAGGCGAGACCGGCCAGCGCCCGCGGCCCCGCGTGGACCGGCTCCGCGGCCAGCGCCAGGCCCGCCGCCAGCGCCGATGCGGGCAGCGCCGCCACCACCGCCCAGGCGATCACCTGCCAGCCGGGCATCGAGCGGGCCAGCCGCCCGCCCTCCGCGTAGCCCGCCGCGCACACCGCCAGCGCCGCGACCAGCAGCAGGTCCGCACGGCTCAGCGCACCGCGGCTCTGCTGCACCGTGAAGCCGAGCACCACCGTCGCCCCGGCCAGTGCCGCCCACCAGAAGCCCCGGGACGGCCGCCCGCCCGAGCGCAGCGCCGCCACCACGGCGGTGGCCAGCGGCAGCAGGCCGATCACCACCGCCGAGTGCGCGGTGGACGAGGTCTGCAGGGCCAGCGTGGTGAGCAGCGGGAACCCGAGGACGCAGCCGACCGCCACGGCCGCCAGGCCCGGCCAGTGCGCCCGGTCCGGCAGCGGCACCCGGGCGGCGAGCAGACCGGCGCCGGCCACGGCCGCCGCGAGCACCCCGCGCAGGCCGGCGGCCGTCCACGGCCCGAAGCCGGTGAGCGCCCAGGCGGTGGCCGGGAAGCTGAAGGAGAAGGCGAGGACGCCCAGGGCGGCGAGTGCGGTGCCGCCGACCGCTACTGGACGGGAGGCGATAGCGCTATCGTGTGCTGTCATGCACGAGCGTAGCAGTGGGGCGGATCTTGCCGCGGTTCTCCGGTCCGAACTGGACCGCTACCCGGTCGGCGGCCGACTGCCGTCCAGCCGGGCCCTGATGGAACGCCACCAGGTGAGCCCGGTGACGGTCACCCGGGCGATCGCCCTGCTGGCGGCCGAGGGGCTGGTCGTCTCCCGTCCGGGCGCCGGGGTCTTCCGGGCCGCGGCACCGCGCCCGGTGCCGGCCGCCGGGGACACCTCCTGGCAGGAGGTCGCCCTCAGCGCCGAGGCCGGGGTGCCGCCGGCCCGGTCCGCCGACGCCTCCGGGGTGCTCGGCGCGCTCGCCGTCCAGCCCGCCGAGGTGATCGACCTCAACGGCGGCTACCTGCACTCCTCGCTGCTGCCCGAACAGGCGCTGGCCGGAGCCCTCGCCCGGGCCGGCCGGCGGCCCGGCGCCTGGAGCAGGCCGCCGCTGGAGGGCCTTCCCGAGCTGCGCACCTGGTTCGCCCGCGACATCGGCGGGACGGTGAGCGCCTCCGAGGTGCTGGTGGCCGCGGGCGGGCAGAGCGCCCTCACCACCGCGCTGCGCTCGCTGGCCGCACCCGGTGCGCCCGTCCTGGTGGAGTCCCCCACCTACCCGGGGCTGCTGGCGGTGGCCCGGGCGGCCGGGCTGCGCCCCGTCCCGGTGCCGGTGGACGCCGACGGCGTGCGGCCCGGCCTGCTCGCCGACGCCTTCGCGGCCAGCGGGGCACGGGTGTTCGTCTGCCAGCCGCTCTACCAGAACCCGACCGGGGCGGTGCTGTCGGCCGCCCGGCGGCCCGAGGTGCTGCGCATCGCCCGGGCGGCCGGCGCCTTCGTGGTCGAGGACGACTTCGCCCGGCGGCTCGCGCACGCCGACGCCCCGCCGCCCCCGCCGCCGCTGGCCGCGGACGACCCGGACGGCGTGGTGGTGCACATCCGCTCGCTGACCAAGCCCACCTCGGCCAACCTGCGGGTCGCGGCACTCACCGCCCGCGGCCCGGCCCTCGAGCGGCTGCGGGCCGTCCAGGCCGTCGACAGCTTCTTCGTGCCGCGGCCGCTGCAGGAGGCGGCGCTGGAACTGGTCGGCGCACCGGCCTGGGCGCACCACCTGCGGTCCCTGGCCGGGCGGTTGCAGGAACGCCGGACGGCGCTCGCCGGTGCGCTCGGGCGGCTGCGGCCCGAGCTGCTCCCGGAGCGGCTGCCCGCCGGCGGCCACCACCTGTGGCTGCGGCTGCCCGACGGCACCGACCCGCAGCAGCTCGCCGCCGCCGCGCTGCGCGGCCGCGTCGCCGTCACGCCGGGACGCGCCTACTTCACCGCAGAGCCGCCGGCCCCGCACCTGCGGGCGGGCTACGGCGCGGCCGAGGGCGTCGACCGGCTGGTGGCCGGGGCGGAGCGGCTGGCCGCGGCGCTCGACGGGATGGCTTGATCCGTACGCCCCGATCGGGGGCGGGCACCGGCCCCGCGGCGGCCGGCCGGGCCGGGGCGCCGTGCGCGCCCCGGCCGGAAGGCGGTCAGCCCGACAGGCCCGGGCGGCCCTGCGGGTACGGGGGGAGCATCTCGCCGGGGCTGCGGCCGGACTGCTGCAGCCGGTCCACCAGCAGGGCGGCGAGGGTGCCGAGCTCCTCCTCGGTGCGGGACTGCGCGGTGACGTCCATGCCCACCGTCAGCACGCCGTTCACCATGCCCGTGCGGGCGTTGCGCAGCGGGGTGCAGGTGAAGGTGTACACCTGCTCGGCGCGCCGGGCACCCGGCAGGTAGGACTGCACCCGGATGTCTTTGAGCACGGTGGACCGGCCGGTGCGGTGGGCCTCGCCGACCGCGAGCGGCAGACCGGCGGCGGCCAGCTGCGGGTAGGCCTGGGCCAGGTCGGAGTACGGGCCGGGGGCGCCGAAGATGCCCGCGTGCTCGGCGTTGGCGTAGCGGATCGCGTTGTCGAGGCCGTCGGTGAGCATGATCGGGAAGGGCGAGCCGTCGAAGGCCGCGAACATCTCCTGCTGCTGGGCGAGCAGGTTGTCGCGCAGCCGGATCTCGGAGAGCAGCGCCTCGGCCAGGTGCTGGATGTCCTTGAGGCGCTCGCGGCCCCACTGGCGCGGCTCGCGGTCCAGCACGCAGACCGTGCCGATGACGGTGTTGGTGTCGTCCACCAGCGGGGCGCCGAGGTAGGCGCGCACGCCCAGCTCGTCGACGACCGGGTTACCGGCGAACCGGGGGTAGGCCAGGATGTCGTCCAGCGCCAGCGGCGAGCGCTGCGCCACCACGTGCGGGCAGAACCCGTGGCTGAGCGGCATCTCGCGGGCCGGGAGGTCGAAGGCGATGCCGCGGTCGGCCCAGGTGTCGTCCTCGACGGGCTGGGTCTGCGCGGGATTTGGCGGGATGTAGAGCCCGCGGAACATCTGGCGCTCGTCGTTGATGAAGTTGACCATCGCGATCGGGGCGCGGGTGATGCTGGCCGCGAGGTGCGCGAAACGGTCGAAGGCCTCGTCCGGGCTGGGGTCGTTGAGTCCCAGGTCGCGGAGCCGGCGGGTCCGTCCGGACTCGCCCCCACCGCCCGGATAGGCGTTCTGAGCGCTCATCACATCAGTCATGGCGGACATG
Organism: Kitasatospora arboriphila; assembly: GCF_039528095.1. NCBI lineage: Bacteria > Bacillati > Actinomycetota > Actinomycetes > Kitasatosporales > Streptomycetaceae > Kitasatospora > Kitasatospora arboriphila. The sequence goes on along the minus strand of NZ_BAAALD010000019.1, from coordinate 19,692 downwards.
GTGTCAGAACTCCTTGCCGACCGGATCGGCGACGTCTCGTCAGACGGTCGGAAACAGAGGGGAAAGATCCATTCCCTTCCGTCGCACGATCAAATCCTGCCCCGAAAACGTCGCACCGGTTTCACGCCAATCCATGATCACGCTCTGGAGGTGGGCAGTGACGCATATGACAATGAGTGCTTGCCGAGGACGGGTCACCCGTCCAACCGCGCGCGGCCCTCAACGGCGCGGCGGCCGTTCCGACCGTCCCCCACCCCCGGTCGCCCCGTACGGGAGGCGGGACGGCGGCGCTCCCGACCGACGAGAGGACGCCCATGCTGGGCCAGGACTACTTCACCGACGAGCGGCACGATCAACTGCGCGCCGAGGTCAGGGAGTTCGCCGAGAAGGAGGTACGACCGCACATCGCCCGGATGGAGGCGGAGCGCACCGTCGAGCACGACCTCGCACGGGAGATCGCCCGCAGAGGATGGATCGGCGTCACCATCCCCCGGGTGTACGGCGGCATGGGGCTCGGCCACCTGGCCAAGACCGTCGTCATCGAGGAACTCTCCCGGGTCAGCGGCGCGATGGGCGCCATCGCCCAGGCCTCCCAGCTCGGCGTGGCCAAGGTCATCCACTTCGGCTCCGAGCAGCAGCGCCGGCAGTGGCTGCCGCAGTTCGCGGACGGCCGGGCGCTGCCGACCATCGCGGTCACCGAGCCGGAGTCCGGCGGCCACGTGCTCGGCATGTCCGGCACCGCCCGCAAGCGCGGCCGCGACTACGTGCTGAACGGCCGCAAGTGGTTCGTCGGCAACTCGCACATCGGCGACGTGCACGGCGTGGTGTTCCGCACCGGCAAGGGCTCCCGCGGCCTCTCCGCCTTCCTGGTGCCCGGCGACGCACCCGGCTTCCGGCTCGGCGACCCCGGCTGCCAGAGCGGTCTGCACGGCTTCAGCTTCGGCGAGCTGGTCTTCGAGGACTGCCGCATCCCGGCCGCCAACCGCCTCGGCGACGAGGGCACCGGACTGGACGTCGCCTACTCCTCCAGCATCCTGTACGGCCGGCCGAACCTCGCCGCGGTCGCCCTCGGCATCCACCGGGCGATCGTCGAGGACACCGTCGCCTTCGCCGAGGAACGCTCGCTCTACGGCAAGCCGCTGGCCGAACTCCCCAACATCAGCCTGAAGATCGGCGAGATGCAGTCCCGGCTGATGACCGCCCGGCTGGCCGCGTACCACGCCGCCCACCTGCTGGACCTCGGCCGGCCGTGCGACGCGGAACTCATGAACTCCAAGCTGGTGAACACCGAGTACGCCCTGGACTCGGCGCGCAACGCGATGGAGATCCACGCCGCCCGCGGCCTGCAGTCGGACTTCCGGATCGAGCGCTACCTGCGCGACGCCACGCACGTCTACCCGCCGGCCGGCACCTCCGACGTCCAGCGGCTGCGCCTCGGCCAGGTGGCCGCCGGCAGCTACGGCGTGCAGTGGTCGGAGAAGCTCGCCGAGCTGGTCAAGGTGCACAGCACGGTCTGGGCCCCGCAGGCGCTCGCGGTCTGATCGGCGCCCGGCGTCCGCCCGGCGCGCCCGGCGCCGGGCGGACCCGAACACCCGTCGTACAGTCCACATTCCGTCAGTTGATGTTGCTCTTCGGCCAGTAGGGGCTGATACCGTGCTGCCGTCGGCGGCCAGGCCGTGCGGAGCCAATTGATGACGGACAGTCAACAAGCGGTATATCCTTCCCGCTCGTCCCCGCCGGCACCCGTCGACTCGCACGGGCTCACGCCGTCTGCACCCGCACGAGGAATCAGATGCCAGGCATACCGGCCCAGCGCCCCGGCCACCGCGCCGGCCGCACCGGCTCCCTCCGTACCTCCCTCCTCCCCCTGGTGCTGGTGCCCTGCGCCGGCCTCGCCGTCGCCTGGGGGTACGCCGGCGTCCTGCTGCTGCACGCCGGGCAGGGCCTGGCGTTCGCGCTCGGCACCGCCGTCGTGGCCGCGGTGCTGGCCTGGAGCCTCGTCCAGGGCCGCCGCACCGCCCAGGTGCTCACCGCCAGGGTGGACGGCCTGCGGGAGATCACCCGCACCCTCGCCGAGACCGAACTGCCCGGCGTCGTCCGGCAGATCGAGGCCGGTGAGAGCGTGCCGGAGCCGGCCGACGGCCGCGCCGCCCGCCGCTCCGGCGGCGACGAGATCCAGCAGGTCGCCGAGGCCGTCGACGCCGTCCGGCGGACCGCGGTCGCGGCCATCGTCCAGCAGGCGCAGAGCCGCGAGGGCACCAAGAAGGTCTTCCTCAACATCGCCCGCCGCACCCAGGTGCTGATCCACCGCCAGATCACCATGCTGGACGAGCTGGAGCGCCGCCACGAGGAGCCGGAGCTGCTCAAGGAGCTGTTCGCGGTCGACCACCTGGCCACCCGGATGCGCCGCAACGCCGAGAACCTCGTCGTCCTCGGCGGCGCGCTGCCCGCCCGCCGCTGGCGCAACGCCGTGCCGATGGTCAACGTGCTGCGCTCGGCGGTCTCCGAGACCGAGAACTACGCCCGGGTGGTCGTCCAGGGCGTGCCGCGCACCGCGCTGGCCGGCCAGGCCGTCGCCGACGTCATCCACCTGGTCGCCGAACTCATCGAGAACGGCACCACCTTCTCCCCGCCCTACACCCAGGTGCTGGTCTCGGCGCAGGAGGTCCCCAAGGGCCTCGCCGTCGAGGTCGAGGACCGCGGCCTCGGCATGTCCGAGGAGGAGTACGAGCGGCTCAACGCCTACCTCGCCGACCCTCCGGAGCTGGACGTCGCCGCGCTCGGCGACGACCTGCGGCTGGGCCTGTTCGTGGTCTCCCGGCTGGCCGGCCGGCACGACATCCAGGTCGCGCTGCGCCCCTCGCCCTACGGCGGCACCCGCGCGGTCGTCCTGCTGCCCACCGCGCTGCTGGAGGCCGCTCCGGCGCCCACCGGCTTCCCCGGCCTGCCGTTCGGCGCCCGGGTGGCCGAGCAGCCCGCCGCCCGTCCCGCGGGCGGGCTCACCGCGGGCGCGCCGATCCCCGGCCTGCCGGGCGCGGTGGTCTCCGCCGTGCCGTTCCGTGCGCCGACCGCGCCCGACCTTCCCGCCGTCCCGGCGCAGTCCGCGCCTTCGGCCGAACCCGCCGATCCCGTGGCGCCCGAGCCGGCGCCGGTCGCCGAACGGGCCGTCCACGAGACCGCCCCGGAGCCGCGCGAGCTGCCCACCCGGCGGTCGCAGCCGCCCGCACTGCCCGCCGCCGGGACCTCCTACGTCCGGCCGGCCGTGGCCGAGCCGCCCGCCGCCCCGGACGTCCAGGAACTGCAGGACCCGCAGGACCTCACCGCCGGGGGCGAGCTGCGCACCCCGAAGGTGCTGCCGAAGCGGGTGCGCAACGCCAGCCTCGCCGACCAGCTCCGCGAGGCCGCCGCGGCCGAGCGCGCCACCGGCGGCGGCACCCCGGCAGATGGCACGGCCGCCCGGCCGGCCCGGCCCGCCCCGGAGGACGACCCCTCGCCGCAGCGCTCCCGCGCCACCATGGCCGCCATCCAGCGCGGCACCCGGACGGCCCGCGACAGTGCACCGCCGAAGGCGTTCCCCGCCGAGGAGCCCGCCGGGGCCTCCGCCGAGACCCCCACCACCACCGCACCCGACCATGCCCCTGCTCGCGAGGACCAGCCCTGATGACGACCCAGCACACCGAAACCCAGCGCGATCTCAACTGGCTGCTGGACGAGTTGGTCTCCCGGGTACCGGAGACCAGGCACGCCGTGGTGCTGTCCGAGGACGGGCTGCTCGTCGGCATGGACAAGAACCTGGACCGCGCCGACGGCGAGCACCTCTCCGCCGTCGCGTCGGGGCTGCAGAGCCTCGCCCGCGGCGCCGGCCAGCGCTTCGACGGCGGCCGCGTCCGGCAGACCGTGATCGAGATGGACCACCTGTTCCTCTTCGTCACCACCGCGGGCCAGGGCGCCCGGCTGGCCGTGCTCACCTCCGAGGCGGTCGACGCGGGCCTGATGGCCTACGAGATCAACATGCTCGTCAAGCAGGTCGGCGCCTACCTCACCGCCGCGCCGCGCAGCGATGCGGGCCGGGACCGGGCGGGTGACCTTGCGTGACCCCCGAGGAGGCGTGGTTCGACCGGGAGGCCGGGCATCTCGTCCGCCCTTACGCGATCACCGGCGGGCGGACGGAGTCGGGCCGCACCGACTACTCGCTGATCACCCTGGTGGTCACCGCCGACCCGCGCGTCGACACCACCCGGCTGGGGCCCGAACCGGCGGCGATCCTCGGCATGTGCCGGGAGCGGCCGCTGGCGGTCGCCGAGATCGCGGCCCAGCTCGACCTGCCGGTGAGCGTGGTCAAGGTGCTGCTCGGCGACCTCGCCGACGCCTCGCTGATCATCACGCGGGCACCGGTCCCACTGGCCGAGGTGCCGGACCTGGCGCTCGTCCAGGCCGTCATCGACGGCGTGCGCAATCTCTGAGAACAGCTGAGGAGCAAGCACGATGACCCAGAGCCTGGTCCCCGGGGCGGTCAAGATCCTGGTGGCCGGCGGTTTCGGCGTGGGCAAGACCACCATGGTCGGCTCGGTCAGCGAGATCGAGCCGCTGTCGACCGAGGAGCGGATCACCCAGGCCAGCGTCGGCGTGGACAGCCTCGACGGCGTCCGCGACAAGTCGACGACCACGGTCGCGATGGACTTCGGCCGGATCACCCTCCGGGACGACCTGGTGCTCTACCTCTTCGGCACCCCGGGGCAGTTCCGCTTCTGGTTCATGTGGGACGACCTCGCGCTCGGCGCCCTCGGCGCGATCGTCCTGGCGGACACCCGGCGGCTGGAGTCCAGCTTCGCCGCGGTGGACTACTTCGAGCAGCGCGGGGTCCCGTTCGCGGTGGGCGTGAACTGCTTCCACGGCCGCCGCGAGGCGAGCGCCGAGGACGTCCGCGCCGCACTGGACCTCGACGAGTCGGTACCGGTGGTGCTCTGCGACGTCCGCGACCGGGCCTCCAGCAAGGAGGTGCTGCTCGCCCTGCTGGACCGCGTCCGCACCGGAGCCCTGGCAGCAGCGGGGCAGCCTGCCTGACCTGCTCAGGGGCGCTGGGGGTACCTCCCGCGCCCCTGAGTAACTGCCCCTGGGTGGCTTGACCTTCGTGGCCGTCCCCGCGTTAGGCCGGGGTGAGTTGGAGGACGGCGATGCCTGCCACCACCACCGCCCCGGCGGCCATCCGGGCCACCCCGAGCCGCTCGCGGAAGACCAGGGCGCCGATCACCGCGGCGATCACGATGCTGGTCTCCCGCAGTGCGGCGATCGTCGCCAGGTCGCCGTGCGCCTGGGCCCACACCACCAGCCCGTACGCGGCGAGCGAGAGCACCCCGCCGGTGACGCCCTGCACCCAGCCGGGGCCGGGCTCGCAGAACAGCGAGGGGCCGCGCAGCAGTACGGCGGTGAGCAGCATGCCGGCGCCCTGGAGGACGAACAGCCAGGCGATGTAGCCGAGCACGGTGGTGGAGGTCCGCACGCCCGTCCCGTCGACCACGGTGTAGCCGGCGATCATCGCGCCGGTGCCCAGGGCCGCGGCCACCGCGGGCAGTTGGGCGCGGCCGGGTACGCCGTCGGCCAGCGCCAGCCCGGCCAGGCCGGCGGAGATCACCAGGATGCCGGCCCACTGGCCGGTGCCGAGCGGGCGGCCGAGCACCAGCACCGAGAGGGCGGCCACCAGCCAGGGTGCGGTGCCGCGGGCGAGCGGGTACATCTGCCCGAAGTCGCCCAGCCGGTAGGCCTGCAGGAGCAGCAGTTGGTAGAGCACCTGGAGCACCGCGGAGGCGGCCAGGTAGGGCCAGGCGCGGGCGTCGGGCAGCGGGGCGAGGCAGGCGAGCAGGATGCCGCCGCCGAGGAATGCCGCGTTGATGAGGGCGAAGCCGACCACCTTGTCGGGGAGGGCGTGGGCGAGGGCGTTCCACACCGCGTGGAGTGCGGCCGCCACCAGTACGACCACCGGCACCATTGTTGCGTCCATGCCCGCTCCCGTCCCCGTCGCAGACGTCCGAGGGTACCAACCTGTGCGAACGTGACGAATCATCAACGCGGCTGCAGGAAGATCGCGTTACGGTCACGGTCCTGCCAGGATGGCGGCATGTCCACCACCACCGGGCCCGTTCCCGCCCTGCCCGCGCAGCCCGCCCCGGCGGACGGCGGCGCCGACCCGGCCGGCCGGCCCGCACCGGCCGAAGGGCCGGCCGAGGCCGAGCGGCCCGCCGCGGTCGAACGGCCGGACGAGGGCGGGCACATGATCGTCTGCGGTCAGGACACCCTCGCCCTCCGGCTCGCCGTCGAACTCACCACGCTGTACGGCCGCCGGGTCACCGTGGTGGTGCGCTCCCTCCGGGAGGGCCAGAGCCCGCAGATCGCCGCGCTGGCCGAGGAACGGCGGCTGCCCGTCCGGGTGGTGGAGGCCGCCGAGCCGAGCACCGCGGTGCTCGCCGAGGCCGGCATCCGGGAGGCCGCCGCGCTGGCGCTGACCGGCTCCGACGACCAGGCCAACGTGCAGGCCGCGCTGCGGGCCCGCCGGCTCAACCCCGGGGTCCGGCTGGTGCTGCGGGTCTACAACCGGCGGCTCGGCCGCCGGGTCGGCCAGCTGCTCGACCGGGCCGCCGCAGCCCGGACGCCGAACGGCGGGCCCGCACCCGAGGCCTCCACCACCGTGCTGTCCACCTCGGCGACCGCGGCCCCCGCCCTCGTCTCCGCCGCCGTCTCCGGTCATCCGGCCGTGGTGCACGTCGACGGCCGGCTGCTGCGGGCCGCCGAACTGCCCCCGGACACCCCGGCCGCCGGCACCGAGCTGGCCACCCTCGCCCTCCTCCCCGGCGGCCGGGGCCGCTCCCCCGTGTTGCTGCCCGGCCCGGGCGCGGCACCGCCGCCGGAGGGCCGTCGGCTCGTCCTGGAACTCCTCGGACACCCCGAGGAACAGCGGCCGCGCCGCCGCCTGCCGGGCCTGTCCGGCCTGCCGGTCGCCGCGCTGTTCTCCCGTCGGCTGCGGCTCGCGCTCGGCTCGCTGACCGCCCTGCTCGCCCTGTTCGCCGGCCTCACCTCGGCCCTCACCGGGGAGAACCCGGTGCACACCGCCTACCTCGCGGTGCTGGACGTGATCGCGATCGCCGACCCGGCCACCGCCGACACCCCCGCCCGCAAGGTGCTGCAGATCCTCACCGCGCTCAGCGGCCTGCTGCTGATGCCGCTGCTCACCGCCCTCGCCCTGGAGGCGCTCGGCACCTTCCGGGCCGCCTCGGCGCTGCGCCGCCCGCCGCGCGGGATCTCCAACCACGTGGTGCTGCTCGGCCTCGGCCGGGTCGGCAGCCGGGTGCTGGACCGGCTGCGCGAGCTGGACCTGCCGGTGGTCTGCGTGGAGAGCGACCCGACGGCCCGCGGGGTCGCCCGGGCCCGCGCCTACGGGGTGCCGGTGGTGCTGGGCGACGCCACCCAGGAGGGGGTGCTGGAGGCCGCCCGGGTCGGCCGGGCCCGCGCGATGCTCGCGCTCACCAGCAACGACTCCACCAACCTGGAGGCGGCGCTGTCGGCCCGCGAGTGCAATCCCGAGGTGCGGGTGGTGATGGGCCTGTTCGACGACGACTTCGCCGCCGACGTGTACCGGGCGCTGCGCGACTCGTACCCGTCGGCGGAGACCCGCAGCCACAGCGTCTCGTTCCTGTCGGCGCCGGCCTTCGCCTCCGCGATGATGGGGCGGCAGGTACTGGGTGCGTTCGCGGTCGGCCGGCAGGTGCTGCTGCTCGCGGCGGTGGACGTCGGCGGCCACCCGGAGCTGGCCGGGCGGACGGTCGCCGCGGCGCACTGCCCCGGGCACTGGCAGGTGCTCGCCCTGGACGTCGCCGAGCCGGAGCGGCGCGCCCGGGACCTCGGCCTCGCCTACCGGGCCCGCCCCGAGCTGCGCTGGAACCCGCCCGCGGAGCACCTGCTCGACGCGAACGACCTGGTGGTGGTCGCGGCCACCCGGGAGGGCCTCGGCCGGCTGCTGCGCCACTGACCCGGACGCGGGGACGCCGCGGGCCCGGCCGCACCAGGGGCGTCCCCGCGCGGCCGAGCCCGTCGGCCGGGCGTCAGCCCTTCTGGATCGCCCAGAACTCGTCCCAGTTCAGCAGGCCGTCCTTGCTGGTGTCGGCCTTGGCGATGACCGCCTGGGCCACCGGCACGGTCACGTAGGGGTCGCCCATCTCGGCCATGACCTTGGAGTACTCCTCCGGCGAGATGAACCCGTCCCCGTTGATGTCGAACCGGCTGAAACTCGCCTTGGCCTTGTCGATGTCCATCTCGGCAGGTGCTCCTTCTGGGTGATGCGATGACGCCCGTACGATACCGGCGCCCGGTGGCCGCGAGGAGCCCCACCACCCCTGCGGGCGATCCGATGGCCGCCCCGGCCGGGCCCGGCCAGACTGGGGAGGTGCCCGAACTACCGGAAGTGCAGGCACTGGCCGAGCGGATGACCGAGGCCTGCGCGGGCCGCTCGCTGGCCCGCGTCGAGGTCCTGTCGGTGCAGGTGCTGAAGACCTTCGACCCGCCCCCGCAGGCACTGCAGGACCGGCCGGTCGCCGGGGTCGGGCGGCACGGCAAGTTCCTCGACCTCGCCACCGACGGCGGCCCGCACCTGGTGCTGCACCTCGCCCGGGCCGGCTGGGTGCACCGGCGGGCGTCCTTCCCCGCGAAGCCGCCCGGCCGGCGCGGACCGCTGGCCCTGCGGCTGGTCCTCGACGACGGCTCCGGCTTCGACGTCACCGAGCAGGGCACCACCAAGCGGCTGGCCGCGTACGTGGTCACCGACCCGGCCCAGGTGCCCGGCGTCGCCCGGCTCGGCCCGGACGCGCTCGCCGTCACCGAGGAGCGGCTCGCGGGGCTCGCCGCCGGCGCCCGGCAGCGGCTGAAGACCTTCCTCACCGACCAGGCCGTGATCGCCGGGGTCGGCAACGCCTACTCGGACGAGATCGCGCACCGGGCGAAGCTCTCGCCGTACGCGACGGCGGCCACCCTCACGCCCGAGCGGCTGACCGCCCTGCACGGAGCCCTGCACGCGGTGCTCGGCGAGGCGCTGGAGCACGCCAGGGCGGTGCCCGCGGACGGCCTGAAGGCGGAGAAGAAGGCCGGGCTCGCGGTGCACGGCCGCGAGGGCGAGCGCTGCCCGGTCTGCGGGGACACCGTGCGGTCCGTCGACTTCGCCGACTCCTCGCTGCAGTACTGCCCGACCTGCCAGACTGGCGGACGGACGCTCGCCGACCGCAGACTCTCCCGCCTGCTCAAGTAGTGTGCTTGAATCTGCTCAATCAGAGTCGATTGCAAGCATCTTTGCGCAGAGTGGGGGATCGACCGTGCTGCTGGTGGTCACACCGAACCCGGCCCTGGACGTGACGTACACCGTGCCGGCGCTGCGCCCGCACACCACCCACCGGGTCGGCACGGTCGCCGCACAGGCCGGCGGCAAGGGCGTCAACACCGCCCGGGTGCTCACCGCACTCGGCCACCGGGCGCTCTGCGTGCTGCCGCTCGGCGGCCCGACGGGCACCGCCGTCGCCGCCGACCTGACCGCCGCCGGACTGCCGTACCGCGCCGTGCCGGTCACCGGGGACACCCGGCGCACCGTCGCCGTCGCGGACGGCGACGACGCCACCCTCTTCAACGAGCCCGGGCCGCGGATCTCCCCGGCCGAGTTGCGCCGACTGGCCGCCGAGGTCGCCGCCGCGCTCCCCGCCGCCGGCGTGCTGGTGCTCTCCGGCAGCCTGCCGCCCGGCGCCCCCGGGGACGGCTACCGCGAACTCGTCGCCCTCGCCCGGGACCACGGGGTGCCGACCGTCCTGGACGCCGACGGGCCCGCGCTCACCGCGGCGCTCACCGCCGGGCCGACCGCCGTCAAACCCAACGCCGCCGAACTGCTCGCCGCCACCGGCCGCACCGACGTCCCCGCGGCCGCGGCCGAACTCCACCGCCGCGGAGCCGGCGCCGTGGTCGCCTCGCTCGGCCCCGAGGGCCTGTACGCGCTGACCGGCGAAGGGGCCTGGCGGTGCGCGCCGCCCGAGGCCGTGGCCGGCAACCCCACCGGCGCCGGCGACGCCGTGGTCGCCGCCCTCGCGGTCGGACTGCTCAGCGGAACACCCTGGCCCGCCGTGCTCGCGGAGGCCGTCGCCCTCTCCGCCGCCACCGTGCTCGCCCCACGGGCCGGCCACTTCGACCGGGCCGCGCACCTCCGCCTCCGGGAGACCACCACCGCCACGGCGGTGCCCGCCTGACGGACGGTCAGCGAGCGCCGGCCTCGCCCAGCCAGCCCAGCGCGGCGACCTGGATGCCCGCCTGGAAACGGCTGCGGGCGTCCATCCGCACCATCAGGTCGGCCATCATCCGCCGCACCGTCCGCAGCGAGACGCCGAGCCGCTGCCCGGCCCGCTCGTCGGTCAGCCCCTCCGCGAGCAGCCGCAGCAGTTCGCGCTCCTGCGCGGTCAGCCCGTGCGGGTCGCGCTGGACGCTCTCGCCCAGCGGCCGGGCCTGCTCCCAGACCTGCTCGAACAGGGCCCGCAGCGCCGCGATCACCCCGGGGCTGCGCAGCAGCACGGCACCCTTGCGGGCGTCCTCCGGGTCGATCGGCACGATCGCGGTCGCGTTGTCGACCAGGATCATCCGCAGCGGCAGCGTGGGCACCGTGCGGACGGCCCCGCCGAGTCCGTGCAGCCAGCGCGCGTAGTGCACGGTGGCCGGGTCGTTGCGGACGCTGTCCTGGTAGACGGTGCGCATCCGGACACCGCGCTGCAGGGTCTCCAGGTCGAGGACCCGGCTGGCCTCCATCACCTGCGGCGGCTGCGGCCCGCCCGGCGCGAACGACAGCACCTCGGCGGCGGCGTCGGAGGCGAGTTGGACGAGGCGGTCACGCACCTCGTCGAGACTGCTGATGAGCTCGATGCCGGGCTGGTTCGCCGGCGCGTGGACGCTGGCGTACTCGGCGATCAGGCCGGCCATCGCGGCCCTGCTCCGTTCGATCTCCTGCTGGCGGCGGGCGGCCTCGGCCTCCTGCCGGGCGAGTAAGGTCGCCAGCCCCAGCTCCGGGTTGACGGCCCGCCAGCGGTCGCTGGCGCCGGTGGGTCTGGTGAGCGCCAGGTCGGCGAGCCGGTCGAGTGCGGCCCGTACCTCGGACTCGGCGCACTCCAGCCGCTCCGCGATGCCACGGGTGTCGAGCTCCGGGTGCAGGAGCATCGTTCTGTAGACGGCTTCGCCGAACGGATCGAGGCCGATCGGCGCCACCCCGCTCAACAGCCCGCCACCAGAAGTGCGAACACCATCACACCCTCCCCCGAGCGGGTCGACCGGCGGATCCGACAGGGCGCGAGCATATCGCCACCGGCTCGAACACAGAACACTCTTGCGGGCAATCCCGACGGTCCGATGGATGAACTGTGAACGGACGCGGACCCCCGTCGCGCGTTCTCCACGGTAGCGCCGCCGCCGGGGCCGCCGACCGGCGGTGGCATGTTGCTGCCATGCGGAGATCTGACACCGGCCGCCGCCGCCAAAGGTGTTGTGCATCCGTCAGGCTGGACGACGTGTATGCGATCCGCGTCCACCTGGCGGGGGGGGGGGGGGGGGCGGCCCGCGCCGCGGTGGGAGGCGGCCGG